>JAPLFH010000019.1 GCA_026390815.1 Ignavibacteriales bacterium
TTGGATAATACTGCAATAGTATAGCCGGTATGCACCAATCGGCTGATGCCAACAAATAGAAACGAGGAAAAGATTGATTTGATTTGAAAAATGTTATATTATTTCCTATCAATAATACAATGAATTTAATAAATGCGATTAGCTAAAAAAGAAATTACAGCAATTAACTCGGTTATTGCAAAATATGATAAATTTGCCAAGGTACATTTGTACGGCTCACGTGCAGATGATAAAAAAAGAGGCGGGGATATTGACCTACTTGTTTTTTCGGATAATCTAACATTTGACGATAATCTAAGAATTAAAATTGAACTCAAAGAAATTCTAGGAGATCAAAAAATTGATTTAATAATAACGCACGATAAATCCGACCCCTTCGTTGATCTAATATTTGATTCATCAGTAAAATTAGCATGAATGGTCCTGCTCAAAACCTGTCTGCTGTACTTTCTTGCTTTTGGATGTTGGGAAGATCGTTATAATGGCTGTTGAATTGAACTCTAAACAGAAAACAGATACATTTATTTATAAATAACACTTATTTGGATTTGATTCATGAATAAAAAGATAATACTGCTTAAAAGTGAATTGAAATTAATGAATGACGCATCTTCAATTCTTTATTATAGTTATAAAAAATGTTGTAAGGTGGGCATTATAAAGGAATATTCGCAAAAAGAATTAGATGTATTCGAAAATCTTACTTCACGTTTTGCAAGACTAAATGACATTATTCTGCAAAAAATATTTAGATCAATTCATTCGATTGATCTTGATGATGTTAATACTGTTAGAGATTCAATTAATCTTGCCGAAAAGAAAAAATTAATTGAAGACGCAGTTATAATGATAGAGATGCGCGAGCTTAGAAATTCAATTGTACACGAATATATTCCGGAAGTTATAAAAAATATTTTTATTAAATCATTGAAACTTACCCCATCATTATTGAAGAATGTTGAATTGATAAATCAATATTGTCATTCTAAATATCAATTATAAATTTCAGTTTTATAGTTTGAGAGGGTCCGGGGGCAGGAAGAAATCATAATAAAGAATTCATACAATTTTTATATAGCTCTAAGTTCACGGCTATAATTAGAAACACAATTAATAAGTCACCTTACGCAAATTTTTTAGTTGAATAGCCACGACCTTCAGGTCGTGGATGATAAAATAAATATCGGCTTTAGCCACAAAAAACAGCCCGTTTTGGGCTAAAGCCAAGAGTTTGGTGTTCCATCTATCCCACGTCTTAAAGAGGCTGTGTGAAAATAGAAAGTTAAAGGCAACCCACGAATTTATTCGTGGGAAATTAGATAAAAAACAGAGCAAGATAACCGACTCGGGGAAAAAATATTCTCCAAGAATTTAGGGCTTTAGCCCAACCTTAGGATTGTACTTGCCTACTGCAAGTAGGTTGGACTAAAGTCCAGGATTTTTTGAGGATTACGATACTATGGCATAAATGCCGGAGCTATTCAAGTACAAAATTTCCTTAGGTAGACGCCTATATGCAGCAGGCAAGCCTATTCGGATGTATATTTCTTCATCCCAGGGGGATGATATATTTGTAGAAATGTAAAGACAAAATAGAGCAAAATGCCGTAGGCATGATATAATAAAAATGCTTATTAAACTGAAAAATAAAATAATTAGCAATTAATTAATCAGAAATTAATATTCTTAAGTTGACGCTGATAGTATTGACATGTAAATTTTTTTTTGTGCCTGCTTGCTTCGGGCAAGTCAAGATATTTTAAATAATTTTTACATCATACATCATACATCATACATCAAGCATTGCGGCTTGCCGGGCTATGTGCTTTCGCAGGAATAATATATTGGATTTTTCAGAAGTTTCATCTTGTCCCTTTTTCACTTTGTCCCTTTGTCACAAAAAAATAGGAGTAAAAATGGAAAAGAAAAACATCAATAATGTAAAACTCGGTAAAGATGTAAAGATTTTTGATTTCGTTAATCTTTATGGCTGCTCAATTGATGATAATACTAAGGTTGGTACATTTGTTTATCCGCATGCCACAAATTTGGATGGAAGCATGCAGACCGAAACCGATTGGAAAGTGGAAGAAACATTTATCAAAAAGGGTGCATCAATTGGTTCATCATCAACAATAATGTGTGGCATTACGATTGGTGAAAATTCAATCATAGGTGCCGGTTCAGTAGTTACCAAAGATGTTCCGGCGAATGCTATTGTAGCAGGTGTGTCGGCAAAAGTTATAAAGAAACTTTAACTATAATTTTATTTAGTAACCCCACCATTCATGGTGGGGATTACACAAGCCCAGATAATTCAGGCTTTAGCCATAGAACAAGCTTATTTTTTCTGTCTGCTGTAAGTAGGACAGGTTTTTAAAAACAATTCTCTTCATCATCTATAACACAAAAGAGAAGTAAAGCTCCCGAGAATCGGGACTAAACACTCAACACTAAAAACTATGTAACTTGGTTATACTATTTTCTGATTTCTGAGTTCTGTTTTCTTCCGTTTGACATCTGACGTTTCTTTATTAACGAATTCTCCTTCTGTGTTTAATCTTCTTTATTCCGTATTCTGTCATTTTACATTTTCGTCTTACCTTTGTCGTTTCACATTCACAACTAAAGACTATGTAACTTGGCTATTCTATTTTCTGATTTCTGTTTTCTGATTTCTCAATTTTTCTAACTAAACACTCAACATCGCAGCGAAGCGTAGATCCCGTGAATCGGGACTAAAAACTAAAAACTCACAACTCAGGGCTTCTTTTCCTGTATTATTAAGTTCTCATCAAATATCATTGTAACAGATGTAACATAATCATCATTCATTTTTATTTGTATTACTTTTATCTTTTTGTCAAAAAGTTTACTCAGCTTTCTTATTGTTTTTTGTTCTAGTCTTTCTAAAGTTTTTGATGCTAGATCCTACCCGTTAAAATCCAGCAAATCCGTGCTATCCGTGTGCTATAGCATTCTGTTTTATTATAATTTTTTCCATTATCCATCATCCATCAAACATAATATATAACGGTTTACCTCTTTCTTTTACGTAGTAACCCCGCCATTCAGGTGGGGATTAAACAAATCCAGCGGGTTCGGGCTTTAGCCCTAAAATAAACTAATGTGGGTGGCTAAAGTTGGTCTGTATCATGTCGATTTTTCCACATCCTGTAGCACTTGTTTATACAATAAAAAATTTTGTGTAGGATGACTCACTGCTTCAAAATATTATTAAAATATTTTTCTTCATCAACCATTATCCGTCAGCCATCAAACATCATATATAACGGTTTTCCTCTTTCTTTTACTTAGTAACCCCGCCATTCATGGTGGGGCTTAAACAAAGCCAGCTAATTCAGGCTTTAGCCATATAATAAGCTTACGTGGGCAGCTAAAGTTGGTATGTACCGTGTCGCTTCTTCCATCTCCTGTAGCACGTCGTTATACAAAAAATTGTTTTGCATAAGATTACTCATTAATTCTAAATATTATTAAAATAATTTTCTCCATCAAACATCATATATAGCAATTAACCGCTTTCAAATACTGTAAAAATTACATAAAAAATTTAAAAAGGTTAAGTAAAAGTAAAATAATCACCTGATTTTCCTACATAAATTTTTAAAAAGGTAAAGATAAGGTAAACATTTTTTCTCAAATATTGCGTATTCGTTTCATTATACAAGTAAATATTAAGAAAAATCGGAAAAATAGTGCCATTTCCAAACCTAGCTTTCAACTTCTTCCTTCTTAATTTAACCGATTCCACTGATTCTGAAGCTCCCTTACCATCACTCATCCCACACTTGTCATCCTGAGGATACGAAGGATCTGCATTGAGATTCTTCTTTCGAGGACTCCCTCAGAATGACATTTTTTTATTTCCCTGCTAAACGATTACTTCTCGTCACCGGATATAGAATTAAATGGCGTAAAACAGTGTGTACTTTTACTGAATGGCTAAACTTGTTTATCCCTGTTTGAATAAAAAGGAAA
>JAPLFH010000020.1 GCA_026390815.1 Ignavibacteriales bacterium
TAAATCAAATCGGTTTATTATATCATCAAATTTTTTTTTGTTATAATCAGCTTCATTAAAAAAACGTGCTAATCTTTCTCTGTCAGTTGATCTCCATGTTTGAAGCATTATTGCCATCAGGTATTCGGCTCTAAGTATAAAGGTTTTCTCACCAAATAATTGAACCGGCAGTTTATTAATCAGAGCTTCATTTACTAAACTATTATAAGCTAATAAAAATTGTACGGGAATGCCTGCAATAATTATATGTTCTCCTTCAGTTTGATAATTATTATCATTTGCCCAGTTGTATAATGAATCCAAGGGTGCTAATGTATTTATAACAGATGCAATATTAACTATTAAATCTAAATCGTAAGTAATCGATGGTTCAACATAATAAAACTGTGCCATTCCACCTGCAATAGCATATTCCTTAATGATATTACTGTCAACTAATTCATTTAATATTTGCAGTGTTTTTTTCATTACCAATTAAATTTGCTTATTTGCAATATAGTATTCAAAACCCAATCACGGGGATTCTTTCCCTTCTTCCTGCAAGGCTAAAATGTAGGCTTCAATAGCTTCTTTGATATTAATACTGACTTCTTCTACGGTTTCGCCTTGTGAATGACAACCTTCTAAGGCAGGCACTTCTGCCCAATATCCACCTTCTTAAGCTTTATGTAAAATTATAGTGTATTCCATTTTATTCCTTTTAAAATAGCAAAGCTAATTAGTTTTGAGCTCTATCAGTTTTTAGTCCCGATTTTCGGGATCTACGCTTTGCTGCGATTTTGAGCCTGCCTGACCTGTGCCTGACGCCTGCCTGACCTGCCTGACGCCTGCCCGCGGTAGGCAGGGTAGGTAGGCGGTAGGCAAGTGTTTAGTGTTTAGTTAAAAGAGGATAACTAAAACCTTAAAACTAAGAACTAACAACTATTTTAGTTTTTAGTTGTGAAAAGTCAAAAGAAAGATTTAAATATAAAAAGAAAGATTTTTATAGAATCATTATAAATTCACAAACTTAAGTAACTTGATGAACCCAAAAGTGATTTGTTACAAATTTAATCAACGAGTTTACTTTATTCTTACGTTATATACTTTTCCCAGATCTTTTCAAGTTCCATTTCCCTGATTTTATTATTAAGGAATTTTGAATCAATTATTTCCTTGGAATAATTAAGGATTGATTTGATATCAGAAATATGTTTTTGTGAACCGCCTTCTTTAAAGAATTCAAGTTTCTTAACAATCACATATTCCGGCGGAGCTATATAAATTGTTGTACCAAGGAACTCCAATTCCTTTTTGTTTTCCATTGCCCATTTTTGGAATCCATCCTGTCCGGCAAAATAAATATCGGCTTTAAAACCAGTATCGTGGTGGATAATATTTAACTGTCCTCTTGCATACCTGTTTACTTCTGTTCTTATAATTTCCATAGGTGGGCAATAAAATTGTTCCATAGGAAAAAGATTATAAAAACTCTCCGCCTGTTTTTCTACCAGGTTAATTACCAGATCGATATCATGAGTCATTCGTGGTTCACCATAAACAATTGACGCTACAGAGCCAGTAATGAAATACTCTATTTTATTCCGGTTCAATATATCGGTATAAATTGCAAAAAGATTAAGTTCTTGCATTACTGAATATCTCTTTTACTTTTTCCCGTATATCTTTTTCAGTTAGTTGTGGGTTAAACTTTTTTAATGCAGTAAATTTTAATTCACGTGCAAGGTAATAAAGTTTTAATGATTCAATCAATTTCTTTTCGGGGCTTAGATTTAATTTAACAAATGCCATAACTAAGAATTATAAATTTTGAATTATTAAAAGTAAAACGACAGATGACAAAAGACAGAACTAAGAGAATTTTTAGTGTTGAGCCTGCCTGACGCCTGCCTGCGGTACATAGGCGTCAACTTAAGAATATTAATTTCTGATTAATTAATTGCTAATTATTTTATTTTTCGGTTTAATAAGCATTTTTTATTATATCATGCCTACGGCATTTTGCACTATTTTTTCTTTCTATTTCTACAATTATATCATCCCTCTGGGATGAAGAAATATACATCCCGATAGGCTTGCCTGCTGCAAGCAGGGATGACATATAAAACATTTATTTATTCAGAAATCAAAACAATTGTACAAATTTTGATTGAAAAACATAATCGTTAAGTTGACGCCTATGTGCCTGCGGTAGGTAGGCGGTAGGCAAGTGTTTAGTGTTTAGTTTTTAGTGCTTAGTTTTTAGTTGAAAATTGTAAAACGATAAACGAAAGATGTAAAACGAAAAGATAGAACTGTTAGAGTTTTAAGTTGTGAGTTCTAAGTTTTTAGTTAAAAACCCAATAGTACAAAAATTATAACTAATTAGTCACCTTACACAAAGAATTGTAATTGTCATATGGAGCGGGGTGAAATATCTCAAACCAGTCTGAAATCGAGGTGTCGAGATTCTTCACTCTGTTCAGAATGACAATTTTGCGTAAGGTGACTAATTATTTAGGTTTTATACTCTGTCTCGTTCTTTTGCTGAATCTTAAGCGAACTCAAACTGAATTTTTTTTAACTCCATTACGGGAATACGTTTGCTGACATTTAATATTTCAATCCCGACAACACTATCGTTCTTATTAAAATCTAATATTATTCCCTCTTTAACTTCTTCGGAATCTAATATTTCCGAATCATCCAATCGGATATATAAAGCATCAACATTCTGATCATAATGTAATTTCATATATTTTTCCCTTTCATTCTTCTATCCAAAAATGCAGTTATAATTTCTTTTGGTTCAGTATTTTTTTTACATATTACCCGCAATATTCTATTATCATACTTAACGATTTTGTAAAATCTATGTTCAATATTTACATCTTTTATATCGGCCTCAATAAAATCAGGATAATTTAAAGCATTTTCAATCCATTCAAGTGGTATCTTTCGTTCTTCTTCAACTTTTTGAGCATGTAATGAAAGTTTATATTGCATTTTAAGTATAGGGCTTCCACTTTAATTGTTTTGGGTTAGGGTCTATTTATTTTTGAGCCTTATTTAGTTTTAGTCCCGATTCTCGGGATCTACGCTTTGCTGCGATTTTGAGCCTGCCTGACCTGCCTGACCTGCCTGACGAGTCTGTTGCACAACTCAATTTTTCAATAAAGTTAATTAAGACACAAAGCGAAATAATATTTTAATAGATCAATAATATTTTTTAAAAAGCTATCAGAAACTGCTTTAATTTTCTTATGATTTATACTTTTAATTAATCTCTTCAGATTTTGAACAGTTGCAATCATAAATGAATTTTTTTGAGCTTTATCTTTCCCTTTTGTCGTAAATTTCTTCAATCCATGATAGAGCTTTCCTTCTCCAAATAATGGCTCCGGTCCTGTCTTCCTTAACATCATTGCTCTTTTACCAAGACGTGTACGCAGTCTTTTTTCCAATCGCTCATATTCATCCAGATAAATTGAATGTTGCACCTTACGTGATTTTTTCCCCCGCGTACAACTTTCTTTTATCTGACAATTTTTACATTCTTCAAAACTACAAGAATATGTTTTTGATTTTCTTTTTGTTGTATATCGATATCTTAAGATTTTATTGTTTGGGCAAACGTATTCATCTTTTTCTTTATCATATCTGAATTTCTCTTTTGATATGC
>JAPLFH010000021.1 GCA_026390815.1 Ignavibacteriales bacterium
TCAAATACTTAAAAGAAAAAAAATAATTTTCATTCTTTGTTACTATATCACTTTGTAACATTGTTACAGCTATGGAGGAAAAAATGAACATTCCCTTTCTTGATTTAAAGCTAAAAGAAGTGACAAAGTAACAGGTAACAAAGTAACAAGGCAACTGAGTGAAAACGCATAAAGATTTGGATGTTTGGAAGAATTCAGTCGATTTAGTTGTTTCTATTTATGAAATAACTAAAGTGTTTCCCAAGGAAGAAATGTATGGAATGACTAATCAGTTGAGGAGAGCTGCAGTATCAATTCCATCAAACATTGCTGAAGGTGCTGCAAGAGCGGGCAATAAAGAATTTATCCAATTCCTATATATATCATTGGGGAGTATGTCTGAAGTAGAAACTCAATTAATTATCGCGAACAAAATTAGTTTTATAAGTGAAGGAATTTTAAGTGAACTTCTTAATAAAATAAATTTGGTTCGTTCACAAATAAGTGGATTAATCAAATACTTAAAAGAAAAAAAATAATTTTCATTCATTGTTACTATATCACTTTGTAACATTGTTACAGCTATGGAGGAAAAAATGAACATACCCTTTTTGGATCTCAAAGCGCAATATCGTTCAATTAAAGAAGAAGTATTACCTGCAATTAATAATGTCTTGGATAATACTGCCTATGTCCTTGGTAAACCTGTAATGGAATTTGAGCAGGATTTTGCAAAAGCTCATAACGCTAAATATTGTTATGGAGTTAGTTCCGGTACAGCCGGCAATCATATGGTTTTATGGGCACTTGGTATTGGTCCCGGTGATGAGGTGATAATTCCTGCTAATACATTTATTGCTACTGCATGGGGGGCAACATTATGCGGTGCTACTCCAGTATTTGTAGATTGTCATACGGAAAGCTATAATATTGACCCAACCAAAATAATCTATGCTATTACTCCTAAAACAAAAGCTATTGTTGTTGTTCATCTTTATGGCCAGCCAGCAGATATGGAGGGGATAGTGGAAGAATTAAGAAATAAGAATTACGAAGTAAAAGAAAAAGGGGTGTTTGAGCATCAGATAAATGGACAGAAAATATATTTGGTTGAGGATTGTGCACAGGCGCATATTTCAGAGTATAAAGGTATAAAGGTAGGAGGTATAGGGAAAGCGGCTTCCTTTAGTTTTTATCCAGGAAAGAATTTGGGTGCGTATGGAGAAGGCGGCGCAGTTATGACAGATGATGAAAACCTTGCTAAGAAATTTAAAATGATACGCGACCATGGCGCTGAACAAAAATATTACCATCAAATGTATGGTCATAATTATAGGATGGAAGGAATACAGGGTGCGGTACTCGGAGTTAAATTAAAACACCTTGAAGATTGGACGAACGGCAGAAGAAGAGCCGCGGCTAAGTATAAAGAATTACTTAAAGACGTTGAAGAAATTAAGTTACCTAAAGAAATGGATTATGCGAAGCATGTTTATCATCTGTTTGTTATTCAAGTTTTATCTTCTCCCCTTACCGAAAGGGGAGAACACAAGAGGGGTTCTTCTGAGCGTGATGCCTTACAAAAATATTTAAATGAAAATGGAATAGCGACAGGGTTGCATTATCCGGTTCCGTTGCATGAACAACCATGTTTTAGTCATCTCGGATATAAGAAGGGGGATTTTCAGGTTACCGAACAATTAGCAGAATGTGGATTATCTTTACCTATGTTTGCAGAAATAACCGATGAACAGATAGAATATATTTGCGATCATATAAAAGGGTTTATGAAGAGATAAAAAGTAAGAAATAAGAAGGAAGAAATAAGAAGTAAGAAGGAAGCAGTAAGAAGCAAAAATGAAGGAAAGGGATTTAAGTGATAGGTTTTTAAACTTTGCTATAAAGTGTTTTTAATTGCTTTCTCAAATTCCTCCCAAAAGAGAATACGATGTTTTAAAATATCAACTTTCTAAATCTTCCACTTCGATTGGTGCTAATTATGAAGAATCTCAGAATACAACTTCAAATGAATTTTCACAAAGAATACGCATTTCAGTGCGTGAAGCATTAGAAACTCGTTATTGGTTAAAGTTGATTTCCGCTTTGAATCTTTGTAATGTTGAATTGAGAATATTTTTACAAAAAGAGATAGATGAAATTATTAAAATTCTCAGGGCAATCTTAAAAAAAACCAATCAACATCATAATGTATAAAAGTCATTCTAATATTTAATCCCCCATTTTTTATTTTTTTTTGTCTTAAATCTTAAATCTTAAATCTTAATTCTTAACTCTTAAATCTTATTTCTTAACTCTTATTTCTTAACTCTTATTTCTTAACTCTTAAATCTTATTTCTTAACTCTTAAATCTTATTTCTTAACTCTTATTTCTTAACTCTTATTTCTTAATTCTTAACTCTTATTTCTTAACTCTTAAATCTTAACTCTTAAATCTTATTTCTTAACTCTTATTTCTTAACTCTTATTTCTTAACTCTTAAATCTTATTTCTTAAATCTTATTTCTTAACTCTTAAATCTTAACTCTTATTTCTTAACTCTTAACTCTTATTTCTTAACTCTTAATTCTTAACTCTTATTTCTTATTCGAATGAAAATTCCCAAGTATAAAATTATCCTTGCAATAACAGACTATTTTATAATTATGTCTGCATTCATCTTGTCTGCTTTTTTTGCACATGTTAAAATGGATCAGGAATTCAATTGGTATAATTTTATACTTGCATATCCGCAGACTTTTCTTCTTTTTCTTATTTTCCCATTTATTTATAACTTCATTCAACAATCCAACGGTCTTTACAAATTAAATAATTTTCTTACTATTGTTCAGCAAAGTGCTGCCCTTGTCAAATCCTTGTTTTATTCATTCATTGCATTAATAATTATTTCTTTCCTTATAAAATTCAGGTTTCTTCTGGATTCTAGGTTATTTGTAATTTCAGTTCTGTCATTTACTTTTTTGTTTTCTTTAATTATCCGGGTTTTGGTACTAAGAAAATTTTATTTATTGTTTGCCGAAAAAAAGATACTAAAAAGAAATATTTTAATAATTGGTGCTGGTAAAAGTGGTAAATTAATTGCCACAAAATTCTTGTTTGAAAATAATGCGGGATTAAATATTAGCGGCTTTGTTGATGATAATATTGCCATTGGTGAGAAGGTCATAAAAAATTTACAGATTCTGGGTGGTGTAAACGATTTAACAACGATCGTTAGCCATATTAAAGTTGATGAAGTACTAATTGCGATAGATAATACTTCATATGACCGGCTTCTGGAAATTGTTGATGTTTGTAATAAGCTTGGTCTAATGGTTAGGCTTACTTCTGAATTATTTAAAATAATTCCGCAAAAGCTTATAACCGATGCATATTATGGAATACCATTGATTGAATCTTCTCCGGTTATAGATCCCAAAGTAAATTATTTTTATAAACGAGGCATAGATATAATTGGATCTTTATTTGGTCTTATTCTTCTTTCCCCTTTGTTTTTAATAATTGCAATAATTATTAAGATAAATTCTAAAGGACCTGTACTATTTAAACAGACAAGAATAGGCAAGTACGGTAAACCTTTCATGTTTTATAAATTCAGGTCGATGACGATTGTTGATAATGATGATAAGGAAAGAGAGAAGAAAATGATCGAGTTTATGAAGGAAAACAATTCAAATGGAAGAAAATTTTCTAAAGTTATAAATCAGGGTAGGGTTACTAAAATTGGAAAGCTTATCCGCAAAAGTTCTATAGATGAACTGCCACAGTTATTTAGTGTTCTAAAAGGTGAAATGAGTCTTGTTGGTCCAAGACCTTGTCTACCATATGAATTTGATAATTATGATGAATGGCAAAAACGAAGATTATCTGCTGTTCCAGGTTGTACAGGTGTTTGGCAGGTTTCTGGCAGAAGTGAAGTAACATTTAATGATTCGGTAGTGCTTGATATATATTATATTAACAATATGACACCATGGCTCGATTTGCAGATCATCTTAAAAACATTACCCGTCATGTTCTTTGCAAAAGGAGGAAAATGAGTGGCAGGAAACAAGCGGAAAGCAGTAGGAAGTAGGTAGAAAGTAGTGGGAAGTAGGTAGTATGGAGTACAAAGGATTTAGAGATTTAATAGTCTATTAACTTTCTTCTAAATTAGCATTAGAAATTTTTGAGATAACAATAATGAGTCCACTCTAAAAAGGTCATTCCCGTAAATCGCATAGGCGTCAACTTAAGGTAAAATATTTAGTTTATGATGAAAATAACACCGACTTTTCAAGTCGGGGAAAGAATATTCTCCAAGAATTTAGGGCTTTAGCCCAACATTTGGATTGTATTGGACTAAAGTCCAGGATTTTTTGAGGGTACCGATACTC
The DNA here is from genome assembly GCA_026390815.1 of Ignavibacteriales bacterium. NCBI lineage: Bacteria > Pseudomonadati > Ignavibacteriota > Ignavibacteria > Ignavibacteriales > Ignavibacteriales bacterium. The sequence continues at coordinate 4,375 of JAPLFH010000021.1, forward strand.
TGGCATAAATGCCGGAGCTATTCAAGCACAAAATTTCCTTAAGTTGCCGCCAATGCGAGGATCGGGACTCATAACTTAAAACTATGTAGCTTGGCTATTCTGTTTTCCGTCTTCTGAGTTATATCTTCTATCGTTTGACATCTGACGTTTGACGTTTCATAACTAAAAACTAAACACTCAAAACTCTTTGCTTTTGTCATCCTGAACAAAGTGAAGGATCTGCCTTTGTCAACGAAGAATCTATTGTTTGGAGAATAAATATAGCGTTTTACTTAGTAACCCCACCATTCAGAGGCTGTGTTAAAATAGAAAGTTAAAGGCAACCCACGAATTTATTCGTGGGAAATTAGTGAAAAAACAGAGCAAGATAACCGACCTGCCTGGCGGTAGACAGGTTCATCGGTTTACAGATTAATTTTCACACAGCCTCTTCAGGGTTGGGATTATACAAGCCCTGCTAATTCAGGCTTTAGCCCTAAAACAAGTATATTTTTGTGGTTGCCATTATGTGTTGATTCGTCTTTGTCCTTCAAGTACATGTCGGTTCTATAATATGTTTTGTGTAAGATGACTCAATAATTCAAAATATTATTAAAATAATTTTCTGAATCGTCCATTATCCGTCAACCATTAAACATAATACATAGCAGTTTACCTCTTGGTTTTACTTAGTATGTCACCTTACGCAGCATTTTGAACTCTACCCCAAATCCCCTTCTCTTTGAAAGAGAAGGGGACTAAGGAGATGAGTTTTTTGGCTCAAATATCTAACGATGCGTAAGGTGGCTTACTAAATTAATTGATTCATTTGGAGACGCCAATGAAACTGAGATTTGGATAGATTTTTCTAAGGATTTCGGATACATTGATGAGGTAAAACAAAAATATTTTGTTGAAAAATATAATGAAGTATGCAAAATGTTAAGTAGTATGATTAGTAATCCCGAAAAATTCTCTTATTACTTACTTCTTACTTCTTACTATCTACTCCTTACTTCTTACTACCTACTTCATACCGTCTACTAAATACTAAACAAACGCGAGGTTAAAATGAAAGTTGCAGTCTTGGGTCTTGGTTATTGGGGCCCAAATCTTGTCCGGAATTTTCTGGGTAATTCAGAAGTAAAAGAAGTAATCGGCTGCGATAGAAATCCGGCCCGATTGAACTTTATTGAAACCAGATTTCCTTCTGTTAAATTGACCGATGATTGTGAATCGGTCTGTTCTGATTCCTCAATCGACATCATTGTCATTGCTACTCCGGTTGCGTTGCATTATCCTTTTGCAAAAAAGGCTCTGGAATCCGGTAAACATGTTTGGGTTGAGAAACCATTCACAACAACCTCCCGGGAAGCTGAAGAATTAATTGAGATTGCTGAAAAGAAAAACCTTAAGGTTTTTGTTGATCATACTTTTATTTATACTGGTGCGGTAAGGAAGATTAAAGAAATAGTTGATAAGGATACCCTTGGTGATATAATTTATTTTGATTCTGTTAGAATTAATCTTGGTTTATTCCAGAATGACGTTAATGTTATTTGGGATCTTGCCCCTCATGATCTTTCGATAATGAACTATATTATGAATAAAAAAGTAACTGCAATTACTGCTAATGGGATTGCTAATTATTACAACCACGAGAATGTAGCCCATATAGCAGTCTACTTTGAGAATAACTGCTTTGCTCATTTTCATGTCAATTGGACATCACCCGTTAAAATTAGAAGAATGATTGTCGGCGGTAAGAAAAAAATGCTCGTCTTTGATGATATGGAGAACTTCGAAAAGATTAAGGTTTATGATGCAGGAATTGAAATGGAGAACAAGGAAGATAAATATAATGCACTTGCTCAATATCGGATTGGCGATATGTATTCACCTAAAGTAAACCAGACAGAAGCGCTGAGTCTTGGAGTAAAGGAATTTATTGATTCTATCAAAGAAAACAGGAAACCATTAACAAATGCGGAAGACGGTTTAAAAGTGGTTAAAATACTTGAAGCCGCACAACAATCAGTTAAAGAAAAAGGAAAGCTAATAGAAATTAATTAAGTAACAAAGTGATGATGTGACAAAGTAACATTAAAATAAAAAGGGAAGAGGTGAAAACGCATAAGGATTTAGAGGTATGGAAGAATTCTATTGGCTTGGTTACAGATATTTATAAAATCACTCATGAATTTCCTAAAGAAGAATTATTTGGAATTGTAAACCAGATACGCAGAGCATCTATATCCGTGCCCTCAAATATTGCAGAAGGGGCAGGAAGACATTCACCAAAAGAATTTATCCGGTTCCTTTATATTGCAGTTGGAAGCCTATCTGAATTAGAAACACAGTTTATTATAAGTAGAAATTTAGAATTTATTGATGATCTGTTTTGGGAAAATCTAAATAATAAGATAATTCTAATCCGCTCTCAGTTATTTGGTTTAATTAAACATTTACAAATTAAATAGTAATGTTATTTATTACTTTTTGCCCTGTTACTTTGTTACAATGTCTCCCTGTTACTCGGTTGAATCAATCATCTTATTACTTTGTCACAAAAAAATAGGAGTAAAAATGGAAAAGAAAAACATCAATAATGTAAAACTCGGTAAAGATGTAAAGATTTTTGATTTCGTTAATCTTTATGGCTGCTCAATTGATGATAATACTAAGGTTGGTACATTTGTT
>JAPLFH010000022.1 GCA_026390815.1 Ignavibacteriales bacterium
GAAAAGTAAAAATTTAATTAACGACAAATAGGAATAAATAAAAGTGAACTATAAAAGAATTATTTCCCTACTTCTCTTTTTGCAATGTGTTGCAATTACATTGTTCTTAAATCTATCCTGCAAAAAATCTCCGACAGAACCGGAGGACAACTCTACACCGGGAAGACGTGATTATGTTTGGACCGCAGACACAATAAAAATTGATGAATCATTAATCCTTACCAGAATCTGGGGGAGCTCTCCTACAAATGTTTGGGCTATAGGAACCAGCAGTTGGACGGCAACAACAATATGGCACTTTAATGGCAAACAATGGCGATGTGACTCTCTTTCAAGAAATATTAGTCCATGGGCAATATTTGGACTTGACAGTACCGAAGTATGGTTGGGTAATATTAATAGTACAATCTGGAAATACAGCAATGAACATTGGGGAAAATATGGTGAATATAAAATGGAGGGATATGATTATATGGGAATTATGAATTTTAATGGTACTTCTAAAAACAATATCTATGGTGTCGGCTCTATTTCTAAGTATAACAGCTATGATGGGAAGACAGTAATTATGCATTACAATGGTATCAACTGGCAGTTTGTAAATATTCCTGAAGTGAAAGGTGAATTTACAGATATTAATATAGATAATAATACTGGAACGCTTGTGCTTCCAGGTTTCCATATAGGTGAGAAAACAGGATTCACTGGTTTCTTATATACCTGGGATGGAAAGGAATTAAAAGAGCTTTACTCTGGATATGATACTTTTGTGGCTACATTAAACAATAAAATATATGTAACCATAAACCAGAAAATCTATAAATATAAAAGCGGAAATATAGAATTATGGATGGATTATACCGGCACAAAATTCGGCGGTCAAATCCGTTGCGGAAGAAGTGAAAAGGATTTCTTCTGGGGTTCATCGGATGGAATTGCTCATTATAACGGTACTGATCTTCAAACTATATACAAAACAAGTTTAGTATCCTATGGTGGTTATATCTTTGATAGGGATGTATTTTTTATAACACGAGATGAACAAAAGACAGGATATAATGTAATTATACACGGCAAATTAAAACAGGAGTAAAAGAGTAAAAAATGCTGGGTTAATAACAGGGAAAGGTGTTACAGCACCTTTCCCTTTGGTGCAAATAATTTAAGGCTGCTCACCTTACGGGCATTTTTATGCCCTCTTATTTGCATCTCCAATTTAATTATTTTTTTTCAAACCAAAAAATTTTTGGAGATTTTATGAAAAGTTCACTTCAGAAAGCAATTGTAATACTGTTAACTTTATTTTCCGGTATTACTTACTCACAAAGCATTAGCTTTAACAGTCCAATAAACGGACAAACAATTCAATATTATCAGGGCGCCAGTTCATCTGAAACTACAATTCCTGTTTTTTGTAGTTGGGGATATACTATCTCTCCTTACCCACCAAAAGTTAGTCTTGAAACTGCAATAATATTGGAAACAAATACTTCTACTTATGATTCCAGAAATGGTGATATTCCTCAATGGTTTTATTTAACGCCTGGTACTTATACTTGGACTATTAGACTACTGGAATTTTTTATGGGCGGTTCAATTTATGAGCAAACAGCACATCAAACCATTACTTTTATCGTTAAACATACTTTAATTGTTCAAAATAATTTTCTGTCCGGAGTTATAACAGTTGATGGAAGTACAGTTACCAGCGGAGCTACGGCACCCAAGTTTATTGGTCAAAATTTAGCGGTTGGTGCTATTGACCAATCTATTGGTGGTTACAATAGAATATGGAATACAAATGGAACTAATAATAGTAATTGGCAGCGTAAATCAATGCTTGGAAATTTAGCTTTTATAACTGGTGCAGATACAAGGAACTACAATTATACAGTTGTAAGTAATGATAACGGAGCAACAATAACATCGGATATGAAGAAGTTATATGCAGTAACCCTTCAGACTGAAAAAGGTACAACCATTAATGTAAATGGAAATAATTTTACTTCTCCATATTCTACAAATGTAGTTGAGGTAAATAAACTATATTTA
>JAPLFH010000023.1 GCA_026390815.1 Ignavibacteriales bacterium
GAAAAGTAAAAATTTAATTAACGACAAATAGGAATAAATAAAAGTGAACTATAAAAGAATTATTTCCCTACTTCTCTTTTTGCAATGTGTTGCAATTACATTGTTCTTAAATCTATCCTGCAAAAAATCTCCGACAGAACCAACAGATAATATAAAGCCCGGAAGCAGAAATTATGTATGGACGGTGGATACATTAAATTATCCATATAATACTATATATAGGATTTGGGGTAGTTCTCCATCAGATGTATGGGCAATAAGCGGCGGTGGTGATCTGGATAAAACAATTTTTCATTTTGATGGAAATAAATGGACAACTGACGGAAGATTACGACCAATTTCACCTTCATCCATTTGGGGATTTTCTGCTAAGGATATCTGGATAGGTGGAATGAATGGAATGATATGGCATTATGATGGAAATGGCTGGAAGGAAATAAAAAGATTAACAAAAGATGGAAACACGCAAATTGTTTTTGATAATATGTGGGGTGAATCATCTGATGATTTTTATTCTTTTGGTGCGTATCCTACCAATGAAGGTGCCCCAAATAACAGTGTTATAGCCCATTATACAAATAATACATGGACAATTCTCAATACTGATGAACTTATAGGACTGGTTGAACATCTTTATAAAAATAAAGTTGATAATAGAATATATTTACAAGTTATCAGAATGGGTGGGGGGGAATACTTTGACAGTACGTTACTGTACGAATACTATCAAGGAAAATATAATAAATTTTACAGCAGTATCTGGGATAAAGGTGTACAGGCAGATATTAGTTTAATAAATAACGAAGTATATTTTATTTTAGGGAATGAAATAGCAAATCGAATAGATAATCAATTTAAAACCATGTTAAAAGTCGAAAATCCAAATTTTTATCAGCGTATTTGGGGAAGAAATGAAAAAGATATTTTTCTTCTTATGACAGATGGATTAGCCCATTACAATGGAATTGATATAGAATATTTGTTTTATTTTACTTTAGCTAATAAATTACCCTGGACACAAATATTTGGTGCAGTAATCTTTGACAAAGAATTGTTTTTTATTACCTATGAGCCTACTACTAATCTAAATTTAATTTATCACGGAAAACTAAAATAAAAACAATATAGGAAATAAATCTTATGAGATGTCTTAATTATAATATTTGTACTTAGTTAAAGTTATAAAAGCGTAATGAAAAGTAAAAATTTAATTAACGACTAATAGGAATAAATAAAAGTGAACTATAAAAGAATAATTTCCCTTTTTCTTTTTTTGCAATACATTGCAATTACATTGTTCTTAAATCTATCCTGCAAAAAAGCGCCAACGGAACCAAACGATAACCCGCAACCTGGAAGAAGAGATTATTTATGGACGGTGGATACATTAAATTATCCATATAATACCATTTACAGGATTTGGGGTAGCTCACCATCTGATGTTTGGGCTATTAGCGGAGGAGGAGATTTAGATAAAACCATTTTTCATTTTGATGGAACAAAATGGACAACCGATGGAAGATTACGACCCGTTTCACCTCACTCTATTTGGGGATTTTCTGCTAAGGATATCTGGATAGGTGGAATGAATGGAATGATATGGCATTACGATGGTAATGGCTGGAAGGAAGTAACACGATTAACGAAAGATGGGAATACACAAATTGTTTTTGATAACATGTGGGGTGAATCAACAGATGATTTTTATGCTTTTGGTGTATGCCCAGATAGTAATAATTTATCCGTAAACAGTGTAATAGCGCATAATATTGACAAAAAATGGGTAATGTTTAATACTGAAGGTCTTTGTGGAATAGTTGAAAACTTATATAAAAATAAAATTGATCAAAAAATATATCTTAGAGTAATTAAGTGGGGTTATGGAGGATATTTTGATAGCACAATAGTTTACGAATATAACGGAGAAAGATATAATAAAATTTATGGCGACATCTGGGATTATAATCATTGTGCTAACCTTAGTCTAATTAATGGTGAGGTATATTTTGTTTTAGGAAGAGAAATAGCAAATCGAAATAATAATAAATTTCAAACCTTATTGAGAGTAGATAACTCCAAATTTTATAATACTATTTGGGGAAGGAACTCTAAAGATATATTCCTTTTGATGACAGATGGATTGGTACATTATAACGGAAGCGATATGGAATATTTGGTTCATTTTGATAAACTAAGAACGCAAATATTTGGATCAGCAATTTTTGATAAAGAAGTTTTCTTTATTGTGTACGAATCCCAGACAAATCTAAATTTAATCTATCATGGAAAACTAAAAGAATAATAGTTTAGGAGGAATAAGCTTTTAAAATAATTGACAGGTAATGCAGTAACATTACCTGTCTTTAGAAAGAATAACCCAAGGCTGGCAACCTTTTATATTCATTTTATTAAATGAAATACCGGCTATTCTGTTTTTAAAATAAAGAAATTTTCAATAAAAAGAGAGGTCATTATGAATGTGATTAAATGAAACAGCTTTGGTTTTTAATTATAATGTCACCTTACGCAGCATTTTGAACTCTACCCCAAATCCCCTTCTCTTTGAAAGAGAAGGGGACTAAGGAGATGAGTTTTTTGGCTCAAATATCTAAACGATGCGTAACGTGACTTATAATTATAAAATTTATCACTAAAAATGGAATGTAAAATGAAAAAAAAATATTTAATCTTTTCTGCAATTACATTTGTCTTTTTATTTAACCAGATAGTTGCAAATAATTACTCAGGATCAAAAACAACCGCTGTTTATGTACAACCTAACAATGGTAATTCTTACTACGCTTGGGGGTTATATATGAACTAGGTTATAAATACTATGCAGAAGCATCTGAATCAGAGACCGCTAGAACAAAATATACGTTTGATCTGCAAAATATTCCTAGCAATGCAACAATTAACAGTGTCTCTATAAGTTATACCGTTACTAATTGGCAAAATAGTTCTTATAAATTTAATATAACACAAATAGGTAATTATTCTATCGCACAAGATATATGGCAAAATATTGGTCAATCAAGTACCTTATTTTCAAATTTATTATATAGTTATGGGAATATGAATAGTAGTGCACTTACATCGTTGGTGAACAGTTGCAAAGGAAGTTATATGTATTTAGGCGCCTTTTCACAAAACGAATCGAACAGTAATTCTTATGCAAATCTTGATTTAACTTTACAGGTTTCTTTTTCTGTTCCGCCTGCAAATGTAACAATAACTGCTGATAATAATTTTACTGCATCAGACGGAACAACTCACGGATCAATAATTGTTGATGGAAATACAAGAACAGCTCCGTATCCTTTTTCGAAAACCATTGGGCAGAGTGTAACACTGCTGGCTGTTTCCTCTCAGACAGATAATCAAGGTTACCAAAGAATCTGGCATGCCGGTACAACAAATACAAGTCAATGGGAAAAAAATGGTATTTATAAAGATAATACTCAATCAATTACATTTAATGCTGCAGAGAATGATAATAATGCTATATACAAAGCAGACCTAAGAAAAGCAGCCTGCAATGCCAAGTTCCAAACAGGCGGAGTAGGTATTGGGAATAGCAACGGAACAATTGTAGTAAGCTCAACTAATTATTCTTCACCAACACCAAATTTTCCTGTAGTTGAAAGCAATGCAATTACAGTAACATACCCTTGGGATTTTTGGGTAAACAACATTCATTATTGTTTTGCAGAGTATGACTGGTGGAACCGGACGTTTACTTATTATCCTAATGAAAATGTGACATATACACAAAATTATGCTGGTTACCCGGATTATGATTTAAATCTTCATTTCAACTCTTACAATCCAAGAGATACTACTAATAATATTATTTTGTACTGGAATGAATATCCAAATACAGCAGTAACGCAATATCGTATTTGGAGGTACGTTAATTATGGACATGGTGATGTACATACAGATTTATTAGCTACTGTAAACAGAGGAACTACAACTTATACGGATGGTGGTTTCTGGATCAGAAACTCTTCGAATGGAATGGGGCTTTTATATAAAGTTTCACCATATTATTCTACAGAGGGAACAAATGGAGATGCACACGTAAATTGGGTAGCTACTTATGGGGATGGCTCCCAAGTAGGTAAATCAAATGCTAATACAACAGAAAGCAAAACAATTGTTTCCAATTATTCATTAGCCAACTACCCTAATCCATTCAATCCAACAACAAGAATTGAGTATCAGCTTCCTAAAGCTGGATTTGTAACCGTCAAGGTTTACAACGCACTTGGCAAAGAAGTGGCAATGCTTGTTAATGATCGAAAGGATGAAGGAAAATATTTTACTGAGTTTAACGGAGCAGAACTTTCCAGCGGAATTTATTTCTGCGAGCTTAGAGCAAATGAATTTGTAACTATGAAGAAGATGTTACTGGTTAAATAATAAACTGTTGGAGCAGGCTGAATCTATATTTTCAGCCTGCTTAACTTTTTTTGCAATGACAATTAGGTTATTTAAATTAAATTCAATCTGCCTGGGCAAGAAGTTGAGACTTTGGTAAACGAGTATAAAACAGCAGGCTATTACAACACTCTCTGGTCAATTGAAAGTAATCATTTTCCAAGTGGGATATATTTTTATCAGTTAAAAACCGAAGATTATTCTTCAACAAAAAAAATGATTTTGCTTAGGTAGAAGGATTTGAATTAACCTCTGGTTCTGAATAACAAAACGATTAATAAATCAGACCAATTAAATTTTCAACATATACAGCAGAAAGATTTTACCGCTTAATCATTCAATGCACCGGTAGAACATCTATAAGCTAAAATTATTTTTAAAATGTTAGTACTTGTACCATGATTTTAAAATAAATTTTTTGCCCTCAAAAACTTTGATTACAAACCAAATACAAACTATTTAGAGCGATTTTAAAAAAGTGTCTCATAATGGTGCCCGAGAATGAGACACAATTTTGGGTACTTGTACTAAAAACGCACTGCAGATTTAGTACAAGTACCATTGACTTTTTACTTTCTGAAAGTTACGTTGGCAACGGTAAAAATATATTCGCATAGCACGGCAACATTTTTGTTCTTTGTTCTTAGATAAACGAATAAAAACAAGACAGTAAAAAATTAAACAAATAACTTTGTGTAGATGGGGCAACAAAAAACCCGACAATAAAAAGTAAAAATTTAATTAACGACTAATAGGAATAAATAAAAGTGAACCATAAAAGAATGATTTCCCTTCTTCTTTTTTTGCAAGGCATTGCAATTACATTGTTCTTAAATCTATCCTGCAAAAAATCTCCGACAGAACCGGAGGACAACTCTACACCAGGAAGACGTGATTATGTTTGGAGCGCAGATACAATAAAAACAACAGAGTCATTACTTCTTTCTAGGATCTGGGGGAGTTCGCATTATAATATTTGGGCTATTGGACCAAGTAGTTGGACTGCTACTACAATATGGCATTACAATGGACTAAAATGGAGTTGCGATTCTATCCCCCGGAATGTTGGTCCATGGGCAATTTATGGTATAGACAGTAATGAAGTATGGTTAGGAAATAGCAACAGTACAATTTGGAAGTATGACGGAAAAAATTGGACTCAGTTTGGAAAATATAACATAAGCGGTTATGACCATGTATCAATACTTAATTTTTATGGAAAATCAAAAAATGACATTTATGGTGTTGGTTATGCTGAAAACTACAGTAATAATAATTCTAAAGCAATTATAATACATTATGATGGTGTAAATTGGAAATTTGTTAATATCCCTGTTATTAAAGTAGAATTTATAGAAATTGCAATAGACGAAAACACATATTCTCTAATTATATCGGGTTGGTTAATTGACGAAAATGGTCTTACCGGAAAACTTTATATCTGGAATGGCAAAGAATTGAAAGAAATTTATTCTGGGGCAGATGTTTCTATAGGTACTATAAACAATAAAATATACATTACAATAAATCAAAAAATTTATAAATATAATAAGGGAAACTTGGAATTATGGATGGATAAAACGGGTTCCCGCTTTATTGGTAAAATCTGGGGAGGAAGAAGCGAAAAGGATTTTTTCTGGTGCTCATATGAAGGGATTGGTCATTATAATGGAACAGATTTTCAAACAATCTATAATATTGATTTGAATTTAATGTGTGGATATGTATTTGATAAAGATGTTTTTTTTATTTACAAAGACTATAATAAAACAGGTTATAATGTAATTGTACATGGCGTATTAAATGAGGAGTAACAAGAGTAACAAAATGTTCAGTTAATAATAGGGAAAGGTGTTACCGCACCTTTCCCTGTTGATGCAAATAATTTAAGGCTGCTCACCTTTGGGACTTTTTACGTCCGCTTATTTGCATCTCCAATTTAATTAAATTTTTCAAAACAAAAAATTTCTGGAGATTTTATGAAAAGTTCTATTCAAAAAATAGTAGTATTACTAATACTATTTTCCTGCTTATCTTATTCTCAAAGCATTTCTTTTTATCATCCACTAAATGGACAATCTTATACTGAAAAAGACGCTCCTCGGACATCCACAGAAAGTGCAATTTGGGTTTGGCTTAGTTATACTTATAATATTACGCCATATCCGCCAAGAGTATCTCTTTACAATTACGTAAAGTTAATTACACCTAATGGAACATGGAGTACACTTAACGGAGGTCAAATACCAGATTATCATTCGTTACCGTCTGGCAATTATACATGGACACTTGAGCTGTATGAATTTTTCATGGGAGGACAAGATTATGAAAAAACTGCAAATAAAACAATTACGTTTTCTGTTAAAAATACTTTAAAAGTTCAAAATAATTTTACTATTGGAAGCATTATGGTTGATAATGTATCAGTATCAAGTGGTTCCGAATCTTATAAATTAACAGGTCAGACCCTGCCTGTAGGAGCAATTGACCAGTCCGATGGAACTTACAATAGGATCTGGAATAATAGTGGTACAAACAATAGTAATTGGATAAGAGCGCAAAAAAATCAAAGTGGTGCGCCAATACAGGGGGCTATACCCCGGAATTACAATTATACAGTTGTAAGTAATGATAATGGAGCAACAATAACATCGGATATGAAGAAGTTATATGCAGTAACCCTTCAGACTGAAAAAGGTACAACCATTAATGTAAATGGAAATAATTTTACTTCTCCATATTCTACAAATGTAGTTGAGGTAAATAAACTATATTTA
>JAPLFH010000024.1 GCA_026390815.1 Ignavibacteriales bacterium
GCAAGTTTATAAAATTCTCAGATTTTTAAGATGTTTTTTATTACTAATAATTGTATACGATGTTTGCTAATTCTATATTACTAACAGTGCACGATGTCTTGCTTATTTTGTGTTACCGATGTTGTGCTTATTCTCAATTAAGAATTAGAGAAATTGAAAAACGAAAGATTCGTTCAAAAAATTAGTTATAAATTTGTGCTAAAAATTCTAACGTTTTATTAATTAAATGATAAAAACGACTACGCATAAAAACAATTATTCATTATTAATTTTTAATTATCCATTACTATGACAACTGCGTCCATAGTTCAACGTGTTTGGAATTACTGCAACACTTTAAGAGATGACGGTGTAAGTTACGGAGATTATGTAGAACAGCTTACATATCTTCTCTTGCTTAAAATGGCAAGAGAAAAGAAACGGATCGATTTAAAAAATTCACTTACGATGAAATATTTGCAAGAGACAAAACCAATCTCGATATATTCTGGTTGAAGGATGATAGTCTTGGTGATATGGATAACCTTCCAGATCCAGATGTATTAGCGCTTGAAATTGTTGAAAACCTGGAAGCTGGATAGTTAGCCGAGGAAGTGATGTTGTAGTTTCAGAATCAGAAATATTAAAGAGGAATATAATCAAGATTACTTGAGGTGGGTGTTAAAAAAACATTTGAGTTTATACTTGACATCAATGAAGAATTATTTCTTGATATGAACAACAATTTTTACTGATACAAATCTATAAACTCAATTAACTTATAAATTGAAAAAATAAGTCGACATCCATAAAAACACACTATACCCTTTGGGGTATAAAAACATCTTGTTTGCCATATTTATACCCGAAAAGGTATAATTGCAAAATATTAGTTGAATTTATACCCGAAAAGGTATAAATTATCAATAAAACAAATTGATTCACATGTCAAAGAATTATATAGCAGAATTTATAAAGGAAAAAAGGCGGACGTTGCATCTGACTCAGATAGAACTTGCTGATAGAGCCGGTGTAGGTCTTCGGTTCATACGAGATTTAGAACAAGGTAAAAAAACACTACGATTGGATAAAATAAATCAAGTGCTTAATCTTTTTGGAACTGAACTTGGTCCTGTAAGAAAAGCAATGGAGGAAACCAGTGAGTAAGATAGGAAAAGTGTTTCTCCATGACGAATTTGCAGGCAAAATTATAGAAGATGAAAATGGTTTTAGCTTTTACTATGATTCCGATTATTTAAATAATGAAAATGCGAAACCAATAAGTCTCACAATGCCTCTTACTGAAAAAACATATAAGAGCAATACAATGTTACCATTTTTTGATGGGTTAATTCCAGAGGGTTGGCTTTTGGATATTGTTAATGAGAATTGGAAAATTGATTCAAAAGATAGAATGAGTCTTCTGTTGCAAGTATGCAGAGATTGTATCGGCGCTGTTAGTATAGTTCCTCACGAAGAATCAAAATAAAAAGTATTCATTATGATTCAGAAATTGAAATGTCTTTATTGCTATGAACCGATAATTAATGGAACAGGTGAATTCCATCCAAAGTGCGTCAAAAGATTTTTCAAATTAAAAGTACCACCAGAAGTTAATTTCGGAATACGTGAAGTTGGTAAATTAGCACTCATTGTTTTGGATAAAAGCATATCAGTAACAGGAGTTCAACCAAAAGTTTCTCTAGATGTTGAAACTGATAGTAAAAACAAAAATCAAAAAAGGTTAACCGTGGTTGGACTATGGGGAAAGTATATTCTAAAGCCTCCTTATGAACGATTCCCAATGATGCCGGAGATAGAAGACCTAACAATGCATCTTGCTGAATTGGTGGGAATTAATACTGCAAGTCATTCTTTAATAAGATTAAAATCAGGTGAGCTATCATATATTTCTCAAAGGTTTGACAGAATTGAAAATGGAAAACTACCTCTTGAAGATATGGCGCAATTAACTGGCGTGTTAACAGATAGAAAATATAAAGGTTCAATGGAGAAAGTCGGTAAAGCGATTGAAAGATATTCTACATATAGTGGAAATGATTTGCTAAGATTCTTTGAAATAACTCTGTTCTCATTTATAACCGGTAACGCTGATATGCATCTAAAAAATTTTTCTTTATTGACAAATAAAGAAGGGGAAGTCCAGTTTTCACCAGCTTATGATCTATTGGCAACTAAGCTATTGCTTCCAGAAGATCAAGAAGAGATGGCGTTAACATTAAATGGCAAAAAGAATAAACTTAAGAAAGAAGATTTTGATCAGTTTGCATTTACTCTAAACATTAATAAAGTTGCATTGAATAATTTATATAAAAAATTTAATAGGTCGGTACCAAACTTATTGGATTTTATTGACAAAAGTTTTTTAACAGATGAGTACAGAGAAAAATATAAAAATCTAATCATTGAAAGGATGCAAAGACTTGAGAGAGTTTAATTCAGTCAAGTTTTGTATAGCTTCAAGAAATATAAATAAGAAGGACAGTTAATGTAATACTTGAATCGGGTAAATTAATAAAGAATGCTACTAATATTATTATAAGAAATTTCGGGGAGTTTTTAATTAAAAAGTTTGCACAATTTTTATTTTTTCTACTTCAGTTTCTACTTCAGTCAATTTTCTTTAAAAAACAAAAGCCTTGTAAAATCAACATTTACAAGGCTTTTTCGTGAGCGCGGCTGGGCTCGAACCAGCGACCCTCTGCTTAAAAGGCAGATGCTCTACCCCTGAGCTACGCGCCCGACAACCTTCTTATGAATGAAAATTTTATGTGTTTTCTTCACATTTTTGAAACTAAATATAATATTATTTAACTAATTAACCAAAACACTTACCCGAACTTCCGTTTCTAAACAGTGAACTGTTTTAGAGAAAATTAAAACTTATCTTAAATTTTCAAGCAAATATTTTGTTTAATATTTTTTGTATATTTAGGTGAAAATTAAGCGCTACAATGAAGAAAAATTCCAAAATATTAATCTCCGATGATGACGAAACTTTATGCTATTTGCTAAAAGAAGAACTGATAAACGAAGGCTTTAATGTTGATGCCGTTTATGATGGGAAATATGCAATTGAAAATCTAAGAAATAAAAACTACGACCTCCTTCTTCTTGATCTTCAGATGAAAGAAATTGCGGGTGAAGAAGTTTTAAAATTTGCTAATGAAAATTTTCCACTGCTACCAGTAATTATACTAACAGCAAAATCCGAAGTACGAAGTGCAATTGATTGCATTAAAATGGGCGCCTACGATTTTGTTTCTAAACCGTATGAATTTGATGAGCTGTTGATAACCATTTCGAGAGCTCTAGAACACAAGGACCTGATTGTTAAAAACACAATTCTCTCTACTAAGTTCGATCAAAAGGTAGCTGGCAAAATCATCGGTCAGAGCAAACAAATGCAGCATCTGATGAACCTGGCTATTCGTTCTGCAAAATCCGATTCTAATATTCTGCTTGAAGGAGAAACCGGCACAGGTAAAGAATTGCTTGCAGAATTTATTCATCGCCACTCCGAAAGAAGCGAGAAACCCTTTGTAGTTATTAATTGCGCTTCGCTTCCAGATCAATTAATTGAAAGCGAATTATTCGGACACGAAAAAGGTGCTTTTACAGATGCCAAAACTCCCAAACAGGGATTGGTTGAAATGGCTGATGGTGGGACCCTGTTTCTTGATGAAATTGGAGAAATGAGCTTGACCCTTCAACCAAAAATATTAAGATTTTTGGAGAATGGAGAGTACCGGAGAGTTGGTGGGGTTACTAATTTGAATTCTAATGTGAGAGTTATTGGCGCAACAAATAAAAACCTGTTAGAAGAAGCAGAAATAAAATTGTTCCGGAGAGATCTTCTTTTTAGACTGAATGTTATTACACTTACCGTACCTCCGCTAAGGGAACGCGGAGAAGATATTTCTCTTTTAGCGGAACATTTTCTTAAAGTAAAAACCTCCATTCGCGATCCTAAAAAATTATCTGATTTAGCTGAAAAGGCGTTGCTTCAATACAAATTTCCGGGCAACGTTAGGGAGCTTGAGCATATTATTGAAAGAGCTATAATTTTTGCAGATGGAAATTTAATTCAACCGGACGATCTGAATCTGCCAAGTTCTTATCGTAGTTTATCTATATCAAATGATTCTACAGATGGACCCATTCTTTCGATGGAAGAAATGGAAAAAATTCATATTAAAAAGGCACTTGGCGCCAATGATTGGAATAGAGAAGATACTGCCCGCGCGCTTGGAATAAGTCAAAAAACTCTTTACTCAAAAATCCTAAAGTTTAATTTACGCCCTAATGAGTAAACAAAGTTCACTTGCAAATATTTCTGTTTTCATAGAAGCGCTTAACGCTTTTTCAAAGAATATTACTACTCCGTTTGCCTTTGCAGATAGCCAGAAGAAAATTATTTTTTATAACCTTGCGTTTAAAATATTGTTTAATGGAAAAAGAATAAAAGGTAAGAAAGTTGGGTCACTATTTACAATTGATGAATTAACCTTAGATTCACAAAAACCTAAAAATAAATCCATTGCAACTAAAGACATAAGTGGAGAAAATGATTTTTTAATCAGTCCTTTTTTTAGTCACGAAAATAAAATCGGTTATTCCATTTCAGGTTCTTCACACTCAATTGTTCCTAATGATTCTAATAAGAATACTGCGCAAAATAAAATTTTTCTGTTTCAAAAAGAATGGGAAAACATAATTTCCCTTCTAATCAAAGAAAAATCCCTTGATGACTTAACCATTGAAATATTAATGCGCTGTGTAAATTTATCCGAAAGTTCTTTCGGCATAACTATTATTAACGATGATAATGCCAGACACCAAATGGAATTTAAATTATATGATGACGATAAATGCGTTAAAAATAGTGCGGGTCTTCTTCTGGAACTAACTTCTAACTTTAGTTACTTAACGGAATGGTTTAAAATAAACAAAAAGTCAATGGTTGTTAGCCGGGGAGAAAACAACATTATCGGCTATAGTATTTTTCGGGAAACAAACGTTGAAAGCATTGTAATTCTACCTTGTTTTATAGAAAAGAAAATTTTGGCTGTTCTTATTTTTGCAAAAGCAAAAACAAATTACTCCACTTTTGAAATTAATTACCTTGAGCAATTAGCTGCATTGTTTGCTTTTGCAATTAATTCTACAGTTACACAAAAGTTAAATACCGCATTGGAAAGCAAATTGATTCAATCCCAAAAATTGGAAACAATAGGTAAGCTTGCCAGTGGAATTGCACACGATTTTAATAATTTGCTATCGAGTATTTTTGGAAGTGTAAATCTCCTAAAGAAAAAACTAACGAATCACGAAGAATTATTCTATCTTTTGGAAAACATAGAAAACTGCTCTGTGCGGGCAACTGACCTTACAAAGGGTTTACTTAATTATGGTAAACCAACCTCTAGACGTAAAACTCTGATAAAACCAACCGATATATTAAAAGAACTTTTAAGATCGGTTAACCAAACTTTCCCCAGAAATATTTCAATTGAAAAAAAAATAAGCCCAAATCTTTTTGAAATTATGGGTAACTCAACAGAAATATACCAGGTGCTGTTAAATCTTTGCATCAATGCCAAAGAAGCCATTATAGGAACAGGTACAATTACTTTAGAAGCAAACAATTTTAGCGTTGATAAAAAGAACCAATTTGAGTTTCCGCTTCTTGAAAAGAGGAATTATGTTTGTATTTCGGTTGCAGATACTGGCGAAGGTATTAACGAGGAAAATTTATCTAAAATATTTGATCCTTACTTTTCTACGAAGAAGAAGGACACGGGCTCCGGGCTTGGTTTATATGTTACTTATGGCATAGTAAAAGCACACAATGGACACATTGATGTTTCAAGTAGTTTAAACAAAGGTACACGCTTTAATATTTTCCTTCCGGCTTTTGAAATGCTAAGAAAAGAAGAAAAAGTTAAAACAGAAAAAATAATTCTTCTTGCTGATGATGAAATTATGTTAAGAGATTTGCTTGCAGAATTACTGGAATCATATGACTATCAGGTTATTTGTGTACAGAACGGTGCAGAAGTTTTAAAAGTTTTAACTGAAGAAATTAAAGTTGATTTACTAATTATTGATTACAACATGCCAGAAATGGATGGGATTACTTGCATTAACAAAATAAAAACTCTGGATTTGAAAGTACCAATTATCTTATCCACCGGAAGCTCATCGGCAAAAGTTGATTTGGAAATTGAAAAATTAGAAGTGGATTCTATACTAACAAAGCCATATGAATTCGAGCAAATGCTGGAAATCGTTCAAAAATTAATCTGACTTTTCAATTTCCTTCTTATCTAAATCCACCATTTGAATATTATTAACATATGG
This sequence comes from Ignavibacteriales bacterium, assembly GCA_026390815.1. Classification (NCBI taxonomy): domain Bacteria; kingdom Pseudomonadati; phylum Ignavibacteriota; class Ignavibacteria; order Ignavibacteriales; species Ignavibacteriales bacterium. The sequence continues at coordinate 6,364 of JAPLFH010000024.1, forward strand.
AGAAAAGTTTGGATTTCTTATTGCCCTAAATTTTTCCAAAACATTATTTATATCCCGCGCAGCAGTTTCTATAAACTCAATTCGTTTTTTAACAGCCTCACGATTTATATCCTCTTTACCAATCTCTCTTCTAATTGCAGCAGTGCAAAGATTTATTAAAGTTAGTGGTTGTTTAATTTCGTGGTTGGCGGTAACAACAGTAGCTGCAAATGTATTTATCTTCTCCATCTCAATCAGAAGCTTTGTGGTTTCTCTTAGCTTAAGTGCGGAGTTAATACGTGCAAGCAATTCAATTTTATTTACGGGTTTACGAATGTAATCGAAAGCACCAGCCTGTAAACCCTCCTTGGTTCCTTCTGCTTCGGCTTTGCCAGTTACAAGAATAACGGGAATATCTTTAGTGCTTTGTGTATTTACTAATGTACGGCAAACTTCAAGCCCATCAATACCAGGCATCATAATATCAAGTAATACTAAATCGGGATTATCATTAAAAGCCCGCTGCATACCGGTCTTGCCATCATAAGCAGTTATAACTTCAAATCCCTCACGCTCCAATCTGTCTTTCAACAGGAAGACACTGTCAGGATGATCATCTATGACTAATATTTTTTTCATTTCTTTTTACTATTCTTTTTCCATAATCAAACTTAAACAAAATTTGGCGGACTATAAGACCCCGTATTCTTAACAACTAAAATACATCTAACATCTAGAATTTTAACAATAAATTTTCAAGAATCCAGATGAACCATCAAACCCGATCTGTGAAAAAGAAGCTTGCCTATTTTATTTGCCAGGTCTACTGAATTAACCGGTTTGAGAATCAGATCATCAAAACCATTACGCATTACAATTTCTTTATCACCAAGCATTGCTTTAGCTGTAAGTGCAAAAACCGGAATACTTTTATAATTCAAATCGGAACGAATTCTTTTTATAGTTTCAAAGCCATCCATCAAGGGCATCATAATATCAAGAAGAATCAAACCAGGTTTAATTGCGCTTAATGCCGATAAACATTCTAAGCCATTTTTTGCAAACGCTATATCGCAACCGGTTTCTTTAACAATTTCACCCACCGTAAATAATGTGTCAGCATCATCGTCAACAATTAATATTAAATTTTTCTTTTTATCTAAAGCTGGTTTTAAACTTGCTCTATCGCTATTACTAAAATCAGGTTGCGATTCTATCCATATAGCAGATGTATCTACATCTGGCAGTCCTTCTTCAAGATGTAATCTATCCCTAATTACTTTTAATACATCAAGCGGATAATTTTTAGCGCTGGTAACAGTTTTCTTAACGCCATAACTCAATCTTATAACATCCTCCTTAGTAAGTTGATCTGATACACTTACACTTACAGGAATGGCTCTAAGAAGAGGGGATTCTTTAATTGAATAAAGCAAATTGAATCCATCGGAAGAAGGAGATGTAAGATTTATTACAATGTAATCGGGGTGCAGTTGTGCAAGAGAACTTTCAGACTTAAAATCGCTGGGCAGAAAATTAAGTTTAATATTTTTGCCAACCATCTGATTTTTTAATTCGCGAGTTTCAAAACTATCGTCATCAACTATAACAACTTTTTCTATTTTTCTGCTGGATAAGTTTTCATACTTTGTAATTGAGCTTAGAATTTTTTCCTGCAAAAGCGGCTTTTGAAAATACTCGAATACATTAAAACCATAACCGATTTTTGCTTCTTCAAGTATGGCATAAGTAATTATTGGTATTTGCTCGGTTAGTTTATTGGAGATTAATTGATTGAGAATAGCCCAACTGTTTTCTTTTTGATTTAAGAGATTTAATACAATTGCATATGGTCGTTTGTTGGTACAATGTTCAGCTGCTTTTTCGCCGGAATCCGCAAACATGATTTCATATTTCTTAGATGATAAATACTCACCAATAAATGATCGATTCTCTTTTATATCATCAATTATCAGGATAGTTCCGCTATATTTTTCTTCAAATAAGTTAAGGTTAGTTTCTAGCTTTTTTATTGCAACTAATTTTATGGGAATTGTAAGTTTAAAGATAGAACCTTTCCCTACCTCACTTTCGCAAACAAGTTCGCCCTCAAGAATCTCTGCAAATTTTTTACAGATTGCCAATCCTAAACCAGTACCATTATACTTTCTTGTAGAAGAGCCGTCAATCTGTCTGAATTCTTCAAAAATTACCTGAAGGTTTTCCTGGGAAATACCAATTCCGGAATCTATTACTTCAAATTGAATTTTATCTTCGTTCAACAGTTTACTCTTTAAAACTATAATTCCCTTATCGGAAAATTTCACGGAATTACTTAATAAATTCAAAAGGATCTGCGAGATTTTTTTTCGGTCAGCGTTTAGAACAATGCTGGTGTTCAGCTCGTTGTGAATTACGAAATTCAAAGCCTTGTTGCGTGTAAGAGGAATGATCTGGGATTCAACTTCATCAATTAAATCTTTAAAGCAAAAATCTTCCGGTTCAATCTGCATCTTGCCGGCTTCAATTTTAGAAAAACTTAGAATATCATTTATTAGATTAATTAATCGGTTGCCATTCCTCAAAATTACCACAAGCTTTTCTCTATTTGCAGAAGACAAGCTTTTATCGTTTAAAATTAATTCACTTAAACCAAGTATTGAATTAAGTGGTGTCTTTAATTCGTGGGACATATTAGCAAGGAATTGAGATTTTAATACGGAAGACTCAATGGCTTTCTCCTTTTGAATATTCAATTCTTCTGCTTTTTCACTTAACTGTTTGTGCAGCTCTACAAGTTTTTGATTTTGCTCAGAAATTTGTTCGTTCTGTTTCTGATATTCTTCATTAAGCTTTTTAAGCTCGTTCACAAAATTTTCTAATTGATGGAATGCTGATGAATTACTTAACCCAACTGCAAGCTGCTCTTTAATATTTTCCAGATACTCCTTAACATTATCTTTAGGATTGGAAATAGAGGCTAATTCCAGTATTGCTATTACCTTCCGGTTATATAAGATTGGGAAAATCAAAATATATTTTATGTCTAAAGAAAGTAAGCCGGAACTAAGCTTTGGTAAGTTTTCGTCAAACCGAAATTCAACCGTTTCACCTTTTTCTATAGCGCGCTGGTAAAGGTCAATATTATCTTCATCCTTAATTAATTCCTTTTGTACACCGTAACTTGAAATCGTTTTAACTTTTCTATCAACTACCAAAGAAAGACGACCTGCGGAAAACTCTATTGACTTTATAATTTTTGTTAATGCCGCATCGGATACTTCTACAAGTGTTGGATTTTGGTTTATAAGAGTAATAAACTCAGAATATTCATTTAAAGCATTCTCCTTTCTTTCTAACTCATCAAGCATATTATTGAAGGCATTACTCAACTTGCCAAGCTCGTCTTTAGATTTAATATTCACTCTTCGTTTAATATCTCCACTTCTTATTTTCTCTGCTGTTTCACTAAGCTGCCCAATTTGTTTTCTTAACTTTCCAGTAAACAACATAACAAGAATAAGAGACAAGGCAACACCCGGAAGACCAATTATTATTAACAGGGAATTAATATTCGATCTTAACTCGGCTGCTTCCGGCAGTTTGGAAAAAACAAGAAACTTTATATTTGAGTTGGCTAAATAAAAATCATTTGAAAGATAAGATACCGCATAAAAATCCGCACCTTCCAGCTCTTCTTTTGTTATTTCAAAATTGGTTTTGTTATTCAATTCCCTTGATGCATTGATGATATTTACATAGTATTTTTCGTTTTCTGTTTGATTAGAAACTTCCAACGGAATATTATTCAAAACAATAGCAACTTCTGCCCTAATCCGCTTGGATAAATTATCAAGGAATTCTTTAGAGATTGATTTGCCATAGATAATTTTTTGCCCGCCACCCAAATTAAAACTTTTTATTATAGAATTAGGATTTTTGCTTATGAAGTTTGCAAGTGATGAAAATTTGGAATCGAAAATGATGGTTGATTTTACGAAATAATAATCGGGGATAATTTCGTCATCACCATTCTGCTTGAACAGAAAATCAATTTTTTTATCATCCAAATCAACTGGTTTTTGAAAGTTAGAAACTGTTTTTAGGCGAAGAAACTCTTCGTCCATTTCTTGAATGGAGGATTGAAAATCGAAGACGAAATCGTTAGCAGAATTTAACAGGGTTTTAGAATGCTGTAACGATATTAACTTTTTAGTTAATGAATAAAAAACTAAAGTTGAGCTTGCAAAGATTAAAACTACTATTACAAAATTAATTAGTAATATGCGAAAGCTAATCTTCATGTTCTTTTTCTTTTTGGAGGACCTTCCTGATCGTAATTAATAGCTCATCGAGATCATACGGTTTACTAATAAAATCATTTGCCCCCATTTTAGCAGAATCGATTGCGCTTTTTACATCTGCATATGCTGTAAGCACAATTACTTTAACGCTCAGGTTCATTTTCTTTAACATTTGCAATACGTAAAAACCATCCTTGCCTGGCATTTTAAGATCAAGCAGAATCAAATCCACCTGCTTGTTTGAAAGCAACTGTTTCAAAGCATCGTCAGCATTATAAACAGAGCTTGCGGCATAGCCTACTTCTGTAAGCTCGTCTCTTAAAACAGTGCAAAGATTTACGTCATCATCAACAATAAGAATTGATTCCATTTTATTTCCTATTTATCGTTTTCATTTGGCGATAGACTCGATTTGTATAATTTTATTTTCGCCTTATGGCTTTCTATTTCGTCTTGAATTCTATCTTTATCCTTTGAAGTATAATTGATTCTATCCTTTAACATAGGAAGCAGTTCCACTGAAATCAAAATGACAACTTCTTTTTTGGTAACCGTTATTTTATCGCTGCCAGTTAAATATCTAATACCAAGCACCCACCAGGGAAGATCTTTTAAGAATGGAATGCCGGTTCTTTCAATTTGCTCATCGTTAATGTATAAACCACCAATAATTGTTTCCTCATTATTTAGCATAAGTACTTGCGTGGTGGCATTTGTTCTTTTTATTTCAGTAGAAATTTCTGAGGGAACAGCCGAACTTCTATCAACCATCAGTTCAAGTAATACATAATCGATTCCATCCTGGTTATAAATATGTGGAGTTACTTCAATGATTGAACCAGTTGAATAAAATTTATCTATCACGTTACCGGAAAAGTCCCTGGTTTTTATAGAGAAGTCGGAACCAATTTGTATTCTTCCTTTGGTACCATTTCTAACTGCAACGGAAGGGCTGGCTATAATTTCCCCAAGGTTTTCGGTTTCAAACGCCTTGAACATTGCAGTTGCATCACCAACATAATCGCCAACGTTAAATTTAGAAGTTCCGGAAAGATTAAAATCTACTTGTTGCTGCGCTTGCCCCGTGCCTTGAGTTTGGCTTCCGGAAATAAAAGAACGCATGTCTCCGCCAAAACTATAATCCTTATTTGAAAGGAGGAAAGTCCAGTTTACACCAAGCTGGCGCATTTTACCAACATCTGCTTCAAAGAAAACACAGGATATTTTAACTTCGCGAGTATTAATATCGGCATAAGTAGCATCCGCTTTCTTTTCTTCTGTTGTGGCTTCCTTTCTCTTAATCACTATTACATCTTCACCTTCATCGGTAGTGTAACCACTGTATTGAACAATGATAGCCAGGGCTTTTCTATAAGCCATCTTTTCAATCTGCACACCAATAGGTTTATCGGATGAAACTGTAGAGACTATTTTTTTGCCGGCAGTCTTTTCACTTATCTTATTCAAGATTACAATTGCCTGGTCGAACGAAAGATTTTCTGAAAGCGTTACCAATTCATCGGGATTGGTATACTGGCTTAAAGTTTTTTCCAGTTCTTTTTGAGCATATATTGGTATTGCTGCTGCTATTATTACCAGAAAGATAATTAGCTTTTTCATTTTATTTTCTCTTCTGAATTTCTTCTTTTTGTAATTCCAAATTTACTTTCTCTATTATTCCACCTTTGTTCAAAATAAATGTTACGCTGTTCTTTTCGTAATCAATCTTTGTTAAGTAGCCCAAATAAACCTGGTCTCCTTCCCAAAGCATAAAAGTATTTCCTTTTGCATCTGCAATAAAAGCTCCATCGGGTACCAATGCAAGAAGTTTAGAACCATTTAATTCAAGCAGTCCCTCTGTGTTTGGCGGCATTTCATTTCTAATTAGCGGGTAGAAAATATCATAAACTTGTCCGGGTATTAATCTGTTTTCCCTAAAATTTGCTGTAGTAAATCTATCGTCGCCGGAGTAATAAACATTAACAATAAAGTTGAAGTTAACGAGGTAGTGCGGCATACCATCTGAATCAAAAAAAGTGTTTGTTGTTAAATTTCCGGTTTGTATTTTTTTCAATTCTTTACTTTGTTCAATTGCATAAAACAACTTGTAAATATCATTAAACTCGCCCGCACCAGACAATTTGAAAGTAAAGTAATTAAAATTCTTTTCTTTCTTAGTCTCCACAAATTCAATATCTACATGTGTTTGATCTGAGAAGCTGTAACTTACACCGTTAACAAAATTGTAAAAAGCTGATTGTAGTAATTGCTGTGGTATGTTAAACTTTCTTTTAGAAATAATTGAATCTAAAACTACCGCCTGTTCTTCAACATCTTTTAAGCGGGTTTTTAATTCTTCTGTGTTGTAGCCGCTTTTTTTAAGCTGTTCAAGTTCTTTAGTGTATTTGGTAATTTTTCCTTTTTGATAAACATAGCTGAATAATCCGCCGGCTAAAACTATTAGCACAAAAATTCCAACTAATCCTAAAGTATTTTTTACTTTGCGGCTCATTTTTTACCGCCGGATAAATTTAACAAGTCAAATGAAAGTTCAAATTTGTAAGCTTTACTTGTTCTTAATGGTTCGTATCTAATATTCTTTAATAAAGATGTATTATATGAATCTGCAAATTCTGTAAGCACACTTCTGGATAATCCAAAACCGGAAACAGCAACTGTTTTATTTTGATCAACACCAATGGAATTTATCCACATGCTTTTTCTCGATCCAATAAATCGAGCCATATTCTCAGTCATCTTTCCCCAAACTTCTGCACCGGCGCTGGCGGAATCGAGGATGATCTTGGTTGCATCAAAACTTACAATTCTGTTTTCAAAGTAATTTATTTGACCAAGGATTTTCTGGTTTTGCCGTTGTATTTCCTTAAGTTCATTTACCTGCCGGGTAAGAATATTAATCTGTTTGTTGTTAGTTAGAATGTGATAAGTAAAGAATAAAGCAACAGCAAACAGTATTGGCAATAATATATAGCTATGCCATCCAAACTGGAAAAATTTCTGCTCTTCTTTAACATATCTTGGCAATAAGTTAATACCATGATATGCTTTATTAAGTTCATCGATGTATTCATATGCCGTTGCAATAGGAACACTGAAAGAAGATATTTTACTTTTTTGTGCTTCATCTAATAAAGAGATGTCAAGATCATCAAACTCCAGGCGGCTAACGTTTGCTTCCGGAAATGTTCCATAGAAAGAGAGAATTAAATTTTCTGAATCATCTTCACCACAAAGAACAACGTTATCCAATCGAGGGATTCCACCGTTTTCCATCTCGAGAAGTATCTTTGAAAAATACACATCATAGGTATGAAGATTTATTGTACCAACATCCAGAGTGGTTCCGATGTGTTTAAGTTTCCTTCCATGTAAGAAGATAAGTTTGCTGTACTCTTTACCAATATAAACGATCAGGGAGTAATCATCCGGGAAAAACTTTTTCTTTTTTGCTACATAATAAGTAAGAGTTATTTCTGCACTCTTAACAGAAGGAATTTTATAATATCTCCTGTTATTATGCTGGGCGAGTGAATTGACAAGATTAATACATTGAATCTCACCATCAACAAAAACACTTAAAAGGGAACCACCATCTAACTCTGTAAAGCCGATGTTATCCCTTGGCACAAGCACGTTTTTAGATTTTTGAATCTCATCAATTATAGAATCTTGCAGCCTGGAAAGATTTGAGTCTTTTGGTCCTTCATAAACATGATAGTGAATTGCCGGTTCTGTAATTGCAGGAATGAAATCGCACTTTGTTAATTTAATATCTGACAAAGCAGAGTTAAGTAAGCCTTCGTTAGATATGTTTATTGAACCATCAGTGGCTTTATCCATATCCATTAACGAGATGTCGTTCGATTCAAAATTTAAATTTGCAACTGCATCTGCCTGCATTGCTTTAGGATGGAAAACATCAAAATCTGCTGTGCGAAGTAATTGGTACCGGTCCCTTTCTTTGGTAATTACGGCAACCTTAACATCGCTTCCTTCGCAATATATACAAACTAATGGTTTCATTTAATTACACCGCAGAAAGAATTTGTTGAATTCTTGTTTTACTATTGGCGTACGACATCGCATTTTCCAGAGAAATCTTTTTAGCCATATATAAACGTTTCAGATCCTGTTCCATTGTCATCATTCCCTGCTGCCCGCCTTGATTTATCATCATATAAATTTCGCCGGTGTTATTGTTTTTTATTGCTGCACGAACACTGGAATTTACCACTAAAACTTCTTTTGCCAAAATTCTTTTTCCATCAAGACTTGGTATTAATTTCTGCGAAACTACACACACAAGTACATCGGCAAGCCGGTTCCTAACACGTTCTTGTTCAGAAGGATGAACTTCTGCAATTATTCTGTCGATAGATTCCACCGCTGAAGAAGTATGCAAAGTTGAAAAAACTTTATGTCCAGTATCTGTAACTTCTAAAGCTGCCATAATTGTTTCCGGGTCTCTCATTTCACCAATAATAATAATGTCCGGATCCTGGCGGAGTGATTGTATAACACCTTCCTTAAATGAAAGCACATCGCGTCCAACTTCTCTGTGCCTTATAATGCAGGTTCTTGATTTATGAACAAACTCGATTGGTGCTGCAATAATAACAACATGTGCAGGATCGCTATCGTTATGCCAATCCACAATAGCATCCAGTGTAGTCGATTTACCAGAGCCGGTTATTCCGGTAATTAAAGTTAATCCCTGTTTAACAAATGTGTGGCTTAAAACTTTTAATACATTTGGATTAAATCCAAGTGCATCGATTGAGCGTAAGTTGGAGGAGATTGACCTCATATTTAGTGCAAGCCGGTCAAGATCAAAATAGGCATCGGCTCTAAATCTTACATCTTCATTTCTTCTTGTATATCTAAATGTATAAGAAAAATCCAGGTTTCTTGTAACGGTTAAATATCTTCTTTGGTTTTCATTCAACAAATTCAGGATTAATATTCCGGCTTCATCACCAGTAAAAGTTGAAAACTCATCAATTGGTATTTTTTTACCAAATACTCTTAACCAAACATTACCATTTGTACCGTAACCACCAAGTTCTATATCGGAAGCATCGCGTTCAATCATTCCAGTCAACAATTTATTCATCATATTTAAAAGAATCATTTTTTCATTGTCAGATAACTTATTCATATTCTCGATAAGAAAATTTATTCTATCCGGACCAAAGATTGTTGCAGGAATTTTTTCTGCAAAAGCTTTTAAAATATTTTTTGCTTCATCAACCATTTAACTCTTTAAAACTTAAATCCATTTATAAGTTACCAATAATCGGTTATTAATTATAAAATGTTAATCTTCCGTGGTGCATGCCATCACTTCCTGGATTGATGTTAGTCCTAATACAACTTTCTGGAAACCTGCTTCGCGCAAGTTCAAAGTTCCATCTTTCCTGGATTGCTGGCGTATAGCTTCTTCGTCAACTTCAATGCCCGACCGTACGATTATTTCTCTTATTTCTTTTGTAAAGAACAACGCTTCGTGAATTGCCACTCTACCCTTATATCCGGAATTGCTGCATTTGGGGCAGCCGGCAGCTTCATAAATTTCATAATCTCTCCACTCTGCAATGTTCAAGCCGGCGGATTTCATAAGCGCTTCGTCAAAATTACGAATTCTTTTCTTACAATCGCATAATTTTCTTATAAGTCTTTGTGCAACAATTATATTAATTGCATAAGCAATCAAGAACGGTTCAATGCCCATTTTATACAAGCGGGATACTGCACTGGGTGCATCATTAGTGTGAAGTGTTGAAAAGGTTAAATGCCCAGTGTTAGCTAATTTTATAGCCACCTCAGCAGTTTCTTTATCGCGCATTTCTCCAACAAGAACTATATCCGGATCGTGACGAAGTATTGACCTGATCGCTTGTTCAAAATTCATCTTATGACCAATCTTTAACTGGCGTGCACCTTCAATAACATATTCCACCGGGTCTTCAACTGTTAATACGTTTACAGTAGGATCTATAACCTGGTACAGGGCGGCAACAAGCGTTGTGCTTTTACCGCTTCCGGTAGGACCCGTAAGGATGACCATTCCCTGCGGTCTGTTTATGGCTTTTTCAAAAGATTCTTTAGCATAACCGGTAAGACCAAGTTTGTTTAAATCCCGGATTACTTTTCTATCATCAAGGATTCTTATTACAATAGATTCAAATTTATTTTTTAGTTCAGTACCTACCATTGGAAGAACAGAAACTCTAAAACGAATTATATGACCATCGATTTCTCTTTGAATGAAACCATCCTGCGCTTTTTCTCTTTCAAATCGGTCCAAACCTTTTGCCCGGTCTTTAACTACTGAAATAACTGCTTCTGGCCAAACATTATCCTGCACAAACCACACCTTAAGATCGCCATCAATTCTAAAAGAAACTTCTGTTTTGTTTCCGCTTTTGGGTACATAATGTATATCGCTTGCATTCCTTCTTACGCCCTCAACAAGCGAACCTTCCACCAAACTAATTAAAGCACTTTTATTTATTTCAGCTTCTAAGGCTTCTTCGTCTAATGAACCTTCCTCAACTTCAATATTTAACTCTTCAGTTTGTTCTTCCATCATTTTTAAAAATTCATTTTCCGGTGGAAGTACAATCTGAATTAGTTTTTGATAATCTTTTTTTCTTATATAACTTACTTCATATTTTTTAGCATTTAATCCGTAAGCTATTTTTGTAATACTTTTATCGGTTGGGTCGATTGCAGCAAGAATTAATTTATCTTTTATCCTTTCATCATATTGAAACGGAATTACCTTGTGTTCCAGTATTTGATTTTTAACTTCTTCCGGGGCAATGTTTATCATTTTACGGATTTCATCAATTCGGTTATCCGGCAATTCTTCAATTTTAACATTCAATTCTCTAAAAGCATAAAGGATGGCTACTTGCCGGAAGATAGTATCATGATCAAAATTATAATCCTGAACAAGAATTTGCGCCAGGTTTCTTTTAATTTTTCCTTCTTCGTTCTGTTTAATGCGCAGAGCCTTCTCAAGAGTTTCTATGTCAATAATACCTTTCTTTAAAAGAAGATAACCTATTTTGTCGGTCATCTCTAAGTTGGAATCGATCATAGCATAATACCAGATAAATAATTTATTAAGAATGACATCATTGGATTTTTCGGATTTATTGTTGCTGTTTCTGCTGATATAAGAGTAAGAAGAATCATAACAACCATAATAACCATTGCAATAACAACCTGGATAAGCTCAATAACATTTTTTAATCGATATGTAGTTTCGCTTTCATAATAATTTGCTAATTGAAGTGCGGTGTTTTTTATAGTTCCGGTTTCTTCACCCGAATGAAATCTGGAAAGTGCTGTAGCTGTAAATACCCCACTCTGTTCAAACGCATCTGTAATACCAATTCCTTTTTTCACCATCATAGGGATTGCAATATTTTTTATTCTATCTTCAAAATACGCATTATCTGTTGCTTCTGCAGCTATTCTTATTGGTTCTATGCTTTCTGCCGATCCGCTGTACATTGTATAAAATACGCGGCAGAAAACTTCAATTAATGTTTTATGTATTAAGTTTCCAATGATTGGCATTTTTAATAAATACCTGTGTGCAATTAATCTTCCTTTTTTAGTAGACGCTAACTGCCACAAAATAATTGGTGGAAGTACTGTTGCTGCAATTACCAGCCAAACATTATTTATTAAAAAGTCACTTAGTTTTAATGTAAATGCCGTCATAGGAGGAAGTGCAATATCAAATTTTGTAAACAACTTGGCAGTCTCTGGAAAAATATATCCCACATAAAAAAGTATTGCCAAAAACAAAACAAACATCGTTACCATTGGAGTAATTAATGCACTTCTAAGGCTCTTTTTAAATTCCAATCTTCTTTCTAAAAATTTTGCGGTAGCATGATATATTTCTGTCATGTTTCCGCTTTTAGAAGCAAGACCAAGCATGTATGCTGTAAACTTACCGAACACTCCCTGGTATCTTAAAAAAATTGTTTCACTATCAGAGCCTTTTTTTAATTCATTACTAATTTCTTTTAAAGATTCTCTTAATGTTTTGTTGGGTATGTCATTAATAAGTAAAGTCATTACTTCATTATACGGAAGTTTTTGCTCGAGTAATTCTGCACTAATTTTTACGTAAGAAACAATTTCCTGCTGTGGTGGTTTGAAATTAAAATCGAGTAGTTTTTTATTAACCGAAAGAACATTGTATCCGAGTTTATTTAATGCGGTGATAACTTCAGCTTTTGAAAAAGCTTTCTGCTCACCAACAACGGGCTTTTCATTTCCTTTACGAATTTTATATAAATAGACGGATTTTCTTTCGATAAGTTTAATTTTTAGTTGGTTCTTTTCGGCAAGTTTGTGGATCTTCTTTTTACCTTCACGAGCAGATTCAGAGGTAAGTGATCCACTAAGTAATTGACCGTTTTGTTTCTCTGCAGAGAATCTTAATTCAATCATAATTATTTTTGCGTCTAAAATAAAAAAAGGCTGTCAAACAATCCATTAAAAAGTTCAACAGCCTAGAAATTTAATAAATTAAATTTAATTAGAATTTGTAGTGGATGTAACAGAATCTGGGGCTACAACCATTACAACTGATATTGCTCCAGAACCATCAAATCCTTTTTCTTTTCCAGTACCAGTAAATGCTATACTTGTTGCGGTACCAGCGGTAGAGATACTATAGGTTCCATTTGGATTGGATTTTAATGAATTAGGAATTTTACCAGCAGTAAAACCAACGAATGAATTTCCGCCACCACCCATTGCTAAAGGTTTTCTGTAATATTGCTGTGCCATAGATGCGAGATTTGTTAAATCGCTTACAACTGCATCGCGGTTTGCATTAGAACTGCTTGCAGTAAAAATGTTAATACCAACTACCACGGCGATACCGACTATAATAACGCCAAGTACGATAAGTAATAATTGTTGCTGACCCATTTTAATTCTCCTGAAATTTGTTAGGAATTATGTTAATTAAGTGACATTAAAAGAACCAAAATCGTACCACAAGGAATTTTTTTGTTTTTTATTAAATTACTTTCTTTACTCATTATCGAAATTAATCTCGGTAATTTTTACACGCAACAAAGTAATAGTTACTTCTACTTGTTGCATATTAAAACTATCGTAAAATTGTTGTGCTAATACTATCTGCAAAAACATTTGTTTGCACTTTTACTGAATCTGTTCCTGTAACCACCTCGTTTCCTGTTCCAATTATTTCCACATGATCGGGAAATACATTTGCTTCAAACCGTCCATTTGCAGTTAAAGCCAATGGTCTTGGAACTATCCACCCAGAAAAGGTTTTGCCTCCTCCACCCATCGTTATTGGTTTTAAATAGTGTTGTTGTGCCATACCCGCCAGGTTAATACATTCATTTAATACATTGTTTCTTTTCGATTCGATAGCATTAGCACGGAAAATATATATGCCAACAAAAATCGCAATCCCCACTATTAAAATTCCTAAAACGATTAATAAAAGCTGTTGCTGACCCATTTAGTTCTCCGGTTGCTTTTGAGAAAATTTAAATAAGAATAACTATGATTGCTTAAAGAACCTCAAATAGTAAACCATTAATTGCAACCCTCAAGGAAAACACAAACGCAAAATAATAATTTTTAATTTAAATAGTCAAGTTAAATTTATATTTTTTATGGAATTAGGCTTTTGTTTGCAAATGGCGGAGGGAGAAAATAACAGCAAAGTGGTAATATTTACCCCGCTACTGGTAAAATCTTCGGCTATCTTTTGTTTAAGAAATTAACTTTTCGAAATGTTTTTTAAGCGCAGTTAGAATGATTTTATTAATTAACAAGTTATATTGCGGATGATTTTTAAAATCCTGGGGACTCTCACAGGAAGTCTCCAAAACAAACCACCTTAATCTATCTGATTTTAATATGCAGTTCTTTAAGTTGTTCTTCACCAACTGTTGAGGGTGAGTCATCCATTAATGAAACAGCGCTTGCCGTTTTTGGAAAAGCGATAACTTCACGTATTGAAGCTTCTCCTGCAAATAACATTGCCATACGATCAAATCCAAAAGCAATTCCTCCGTGAGGTGGTGCACCATATTTAAATGCATTTATAAGAAAACCAAATTTATAGTCAGCATCTTCATCAGAAATTCCAAGAGTTTTAAACATTAAAGATTGAAGATTTGAATCATGAATCCTGATGCTTCCACCAGCAATTTCATTTCCATTCAATACCAGATCATATGCCCGGGCTTTTACTTTTGCCGGGTCCGTTTTCATCAATTCTATATCTTCAACCCGGGGAGATGTAAATGGATGATGCATCGCATAAAATCGTTTCGTTTCATCATCCCATTCTAATAATGGAAAATCCGTAATCCATAATAATGCTGGTTTAGCATCTGATTTTATAAATTCTAACCTTCTTGCCATCTCAAGCCGGAGTGCCCCCATAACATTTAGTGTCTTTAATCTTTGACCAGCAAGTATGAAAATTAAATCCCCGGCTTTTGCGTTGAGCTTTTCAAGTATTGCTTTTTGTTCTTCTTCACTTAAGAATTTTACGGTTGGTGAATCCATCCCTTCTTCTTTCACTCTAATCCAGATTAAACCCGAAGCACCTTGCTTTTTAACAAACTCAGTTAATACATCAAGTTGGTTTCTGGTATAATCCCCACAACCTTTTATTACAAGTCCGGTGATAATTCCACCCTTTTTAATAGCTTCCTGATAAACCCGGAAAGATGAGTTTTGTAAAACATCATTTAATGTTACCATTTCCAGATTAAATCTTAAATCCGGTTTATCGCTTCCATATTTTTCCATAGCTTCTTCAAAAGAAAGACGAGGAATTGGAACTGTGAGATCGTAATTTTTAATCTCTTTGAATAAATTTTTCATCAATCCTTCAACCACCTCAAAAATATCTTCTTGATCAATGAAAGACATTTCAACATCTATTTGGGTAAATTCTGGCTGACGATCAGCACGTAAATCTTCATCTCTAAAACATTTTACAATTTGGAAGTATCGATCTAACCCAGACACCATTAACAATTGTTTGTATTGTTGTGGTGACTGTGGAAGCGCATAAAATTTGCCTTTATGAAGTCTGCTTGGTACCAGGTAATCGCGAGCACCTTCCGGAGTGCTTTTCATAAGAACCGGGGTCTCCACTTCAACAAAGCTTTTTCCATCGAAATACTTTCTGACTATCTGATACATTTTGTGGCGCAGTAATAAATTTTTTTGTACGGATGGGCGACGCAAATCAAGGTATCGATATTTTAATCTAACATCTTCACTCGTATCAACACTGTCTTTAATTGGAAATGGTGGCGTTTTAGCCACATTTAATATTACAAGTTTTTCAACCATCACATCAATCATCCCGGTGGCTAGTTGATTATTTTCAGTTCCTTCCGGTCTATGCCGTACTTTTCCTTCGATAGAAATTACAAATTCACTTCTTAGTTCTCTTGCCTGGTTGTGAGCTTCATTGTTAAAGTGAGGTTCAAATACAACCTGGGTAAATCCGTAACGATCCCGCAGATCAATGAAAATAACTCCGCCTAAATCTCTCCTTGTATCTACCCAGCCATTCAGAACAACTGTTTCGCCAATATTGGTTTCTCTTAATTCACCACAAGTATGGGTTCTAATCTTAAACTTCATTTAGCTTATCTTGCTCCTAATTTGTAAATTTCTATGTAAAAGATAACGATTTCAGTGTGGCATTACAATATTAGAGACTGTTCCATTGTGTTTATACTGGTTGTTAATTCAGTAACATGAAATTCTTTCCCTGATATAAAGAATTCATAATCATTTTCTTAAATAATTTATTTTGAATAAAACAATGAACATTCTTGTTGACGAAAATATAACCTTTGCAAAAGCCGCCTTTTCAAACCTTGGAAAGGTATGTTTAATTCACGGGAGAAAGATAGATAGGCGAGCATTAAAAAATATTGATGTTCTTATTATTCGATCAATAACAGATGTAAATGAAAATCTTCTTAAAGATACCCGGGTAAAATTTGTTGGAACTGCCACAATTGGTTTTGATCATGTTGATATTAATTACCTGAAAGAAAGAAAAATTGCCTTCGCCAATGCCGCTGGATGTAATTCTGATGCTGTAACCGAGTATGTTTTTACAGCATTACTTTCACTTTCCACTCACAATAATTTTTCATTAAAGGGAAAAAATATTGGGATAATTGGAGCAGGAAATATTGGGAGCCGTGTTGCAAGTATTGCCAAATCGCTTGGCATGAATGTTTTGCAAAATGAT
Source organism: Ignavibacteriales bacterium (assembly GCA_026390815.1). Classification (NCBI taxonomy): domain Bacteria; kingdom Pseudomonadati; phylum Ignavibacteriota; class Ignavibacteria; order Ignavibacteriales; species Ignavibacteriales bacterium. Next base: position 22,975 of record JAPLFH010000024.1, read on the forward strand.
CCTCCATTAGAAAGAAAAACCAAACGAAAAGATTTTGTTGGCTTAAATGATGTATTAAATTCCGATATAATTTCACTTCACATTCCGCTTAATCTATCGGGTGTGGATAAAACTTTTCATCTTATAAATGAAAACAATTTAAAGTTGATAAAGCCCGGTTCTGTCTTAATAAATACATCGCGTGGACCTGTTGTTGATAATTCCGCTCTGCTTAATAGATTAAAAAAAGCTGACTCGTTAATTTCCATTCTTGATGTTTGGGAAAACGAACCAAAAATAAACAGCGGGCTTCTATCAAAAATAAAAATTGGAACGGCACACATTGCCGGTTATTCTTTTGAGGGTAAGGTGAATGGAACGGTAATGATTTATAATCAGCTCTGCAATTTCCTTAATGAGGAACCGAAGTGGAAACCAATTCTTCCAAATTTAGATGAGTGTGAAATTAAAGTTGACGGTAACCAAAGATTTGAAGCAGCATTAAACACTGCAATTAAAAATGTGTACAATATAAATTACGATGATTCACTTTTAAGATCAGGTGCTGCGTTGCCTCCAGAAAAATTTCCGGATTATTTTGATAAACTACGGAAAGAATACAGGTATCGAAGAGAATTTAGCAACTATAAAATAAACCTTGAACCTTTTAATGAAGAACTTGCTTCAGCTTTTAAACAATTACGATTTGAAATATAGTTTATCTCTCTTTAATCGTATAAATTGATTATAACGTCTGATCGTTTAAATGAAAAGCAACTGCACCAAAATAAAAATTGGCAGTAACACAATTAAAGAAAACTTTATAATGTAACTAAAGAAATCAGGCATTTTAATATTGTTCTCTTCTGCAACCGATTTTACCATAAAGTTCGGACCATTTCCAATGTAGGTCATACTTCCAAAGAATACAGATCCTACAGAAATTGCTTTCATAAACTCATAAGGAATTCCAGCGACCATATCTGCTGTTTGTTTTCCCAACCCAAGAGCAAGCGAATAGAATGTAACCGCAGTTGGAGTATTATCCAGAACACTACTTAACGCACCAGAAGCATAATAAAATTGATTTGCAAAATTTACTCCAAGCTGTTTTGCATTGTACTCCAGATATAAAATGCAGGGAACCATTGTTATGAATATCCCAAAGAATAAAAAAGCAACTTCCTGGATCGGTCCCCAGGTAAAGTTGTTTGAAACACGCGTTAATCGTGGAGTAAAAAACAAAGAAAGAATTGCCATAATAATTATAACGCCTTCGCGGATAAATTTATAATATTCATTTTGGTGAATTACTGGTAAATATTGTTCATTCAAAAACGCAACCGATAGCACTACGCCAATCATCCAAACAAAATTTATTTTGCCTTCAATTTTAATTGGACGAATGTTTGTTTCATCCCGGAAAATTGCCTCTGGTTTTTCTTTCTTATAGTAATACGAATCAACGAAATAATAAATTAATAGCAGTAGCGTATTTGCAAACAACCATTCCGGAAATAATTGTATGAACCATGTAAACGGTGTTCCCCGCAAATACATCATAAACAATGGTGGATCACCAAGGGGTGTAAGTAATCCCCCACAGTTGGCTACAATTCCAATAAAAAACAGAATTGTGTGAACCTTGAATTCCCTTTCTTTATTTGTTTGAATCAATGGGCGGATAAGTAGCATTGCGGCTCCGGTTGTTCCCATTATGGATGCCAGTACAGCGCCAGTTCCAAGAAAAGCCAGATTGATAACCGGCTTAGCTTCGATATCGCCGGTTAAATATATTCCACCAGTAATTGTAAAAAGCGAGCCAAGTAAAATGATGAACGGAACATAATCGAAAACCATTGTTTCAAATAATTTTTCAGATAAACCATTTGAGAAAAGAAAAATGATTATTGGCAGACTAAGTATGCCGGCAATTAATAATTTATTTTTGTTCTTCTCCCACCAATGGTTCCAGAACAATGGAAAGATTGCAATAGACAATAACATCAAAACAAATGGAAGAAGTGATATTAGAGGTACATTGAATTTTTCGATTTCCATAATTTCTGCTATTTATTAATTCCCTGTAAAAGTAACGAAATGAAAATTAAAATAGAATTTTTATAAACTCCTTGATCTTGTTCTCGCTTTTATTCTTGCTCTTGATCCTCAAAAAGTTTCCCGCGGTTGATATACATGTATGATATAGGGAATAAGACCAAGAGTAAGAGTAAGAGTAAGAGTAAGAGTAAGAGTAAGAGTAAGAGTAAGAGTAAGAGTAAGAGTAAAATTAAGAAAATATAAAAGTAAATAGTTGGAGCAAAAGATTTTAAATTGATAATCAGGCTGTTCATCGATATATTGTCGGCAGATAATATTTGAGATTATGACAAAAAAAATTTTATTAATATTGGCATTAATAGCAAACGTATTATATCCTCAGGATAAATCTGCTTTTCAGATTGCACGATTAAAATATGATGGAGGCGGCGATTGGTATAACGATCCATCAGAAGAAATAAATTTGTTAAAGTATATTAGCGAAAACACTAACATAAAAGTAAAGGCTGATTACGTTTTTGTTGATGTTAAAAGTGATGATATATTTTCTTACCCGTTTCTATTTTTAACCGGGCACGGGAATATTGTTCTGTCCGATGCCGAAGCAGCTCGACTTCGATCGTATTTGGAAAACGGTGGATTTCTTTATGTTGATGACGATTATGGATTGGATAAAGTGTTCAGACGAGAAATAAAAAAAGTTTTTCCTGACAAAGAACTTTTAGAACTGCCATACAACTATGGCTTGTTTAACTGTTTTTACAATTTTCCGAACGGTGTTCCAAAAACTCACGAGCACGAGGGCAAACCTCCGCAGTCATTTGGAATTTTTTTGGATAAACGACTTGCTGTTCTTTATACTTACGAAAGTAATCCGAGTGATGGCTGGAATGATCCCGAAGTACACAACGATCCACCACAAAAAAGAGAAGAAGCCCTAAAGTTTGGAACAAACATTGTCGTGTGGGCTTTAAGTCAGCAGCAAAATTTTTAGAATCTTTTAATAAGTTGAATTGTTTAACTGTTGCATCGTTATTTGCAAGAAAGTAATAACGAGAAATAATTAAACATAGTTACTGTTAAACTTTATGAGCACTAAATCGTATTACAAAGAAATAATTGATAAGATAGATAACCTCTCAAAGAGAGAATATTCTGCGTTATGCTTAATGGGCGTTCAACTGGCAGCAATAGGAATCATTCAAATTTTTATAGCACTTGCTTTCCTTGAAATGCTTGGCAACTTTTCATCCGGAGTTAGAACTATTTTCATATTATTCTTTTTAATAATATCCTTTGGACTAATTTCTTATCTCTTCATCATCCCAATTCTGAAATATTTCAACCTATTCAATAGAAAAAATTATTTTGAATATGCAAAGAAGGTCGGTGGATTTTTTCCAATTATTAAAGATGATTTACTAAACGCTATGCAGCTTGTTGAATCTTCCGGCAAAGCATCGCTTTATTCAACTGATTTGCGGGATGCTGCATTCCAACAAGTTTACCACAAAACACAATCAATAAATTTTGCTGATGTTGTTAGCTTCGAAAAAGCTAAAAAGCTTTTTAAGTTTTTTATTCTTGCTATTACAATTGGAGCGCTTCTTATAATTTTTGTCCCAGGATTAAATGCTGCCTCGTTTAGATTGTTTAACTTCAACAAAGATTTTATTCCTCCGGCAAAATTCGGTTTTATCATAATTCCTGGTAATAAAGAAATTACCAAGGGTCAGGAATTAAATATTTCCGCCCACATTATCGGGCCAAAGCCATCCAATGTAAGTATTGGAATTAAAAATATCGAACAAACAGATTATGAATTCAAAAACATCTCTTCCGACTCAACCGGCATATATTCATTTAACATTCCCGCAGTGCGCAGCACTTTTAATTATCTCATTAAAGCGGAAGATGTGGAAAGTGAAAATTATAAAATCACCGTTATTGATAGACCAATAATTAAAAATATGGATGTTACCGTAATTCCGCCATCTTATTCAAAACTTCCAACTGTTAATCAGAAAGATAATGGAAATGTTACGTCACTTGTTGGCAGTCAAATCCAATTCTTCATTTCAACAACGAAAGAAAATTTAAAGAGCGCAAAATTATTTTTTAAAGACAGTTCAGACTTTCAATTGAAGCTTGAAGGAAGAAACGCTCTTGGTACATACCGGATTAAAAAGGATGAAGACTACAAAATCATTTTAACTGATAAAGACAATAATCAGAATGAAAATCCTGTTACCTATTCTATAAAAGCGTTAACAGATGGTTTTCCATCAATAGAAATTATTGCTCCCAACAAAAATATTTCACTCGGCGAAGATGATCGGCTTCCACTTCTGTTAAAAGTAAGCGATGATTTTGGCTTTAACAAACTTCTGCTTCATTACCGAATGTCTTCCTCGAAAAAGGAAAAGACACCGGGAGATTTTTCTTCGGTTGAAATTCCTTTGACGAAAACCGCAAAAGAAGAGGATATAAATTACATCTGGAATCTTTCCCCATTGCAGCTTGCGGTGGAAGATGTTGTTACATATTATTTAGAAATTTTTGACAACGATTTTGTAAGCGGACCAAAATCCACAAAGACCGGAACCTTTACCGTTCGCGTTCCTTCACTGGATGAATTGTTCAAGGATGTGGATAAGACACACGATGATGCAGAAAAAAAATTGGCAGAAACACTTAACGAAGCAAAAAAGCTGAAAGAAAATTTGGAAAAGATAAATCAGGATTTGAAACAGGACAAAAAAGAAATTACCTGGCAGGAAAAGGAACAGATTGAAAAAGCTCTGGATAAATTTGATGAGCTTGGAAAAAAGATTGATGATGTAAAAAAAGATATGTCCAAAATGCAGGACGACATGCAAAAGAATAATCTTCTTTCCAAAGAGACTCTTCAAAAATACATGGAGCTACAAAAATTGTTTGATGAGCTTGGCAATGAAGAGATGAAAAAAGCAATGGAAAAGATGCAGGAGCTTCTCCAAAATCTGAACCGCGATCAAATTCAAAAAGCAATGGAGAACATGCAGTTTAATGAAGAAGCGATGAAGAAAAGTATTGAGCGAACGATGCAGCTATTAAAACGGGTTCAAATAGAACAAAAGTTGGATGAAATACAAAAGCGACTGGATAATCTTACCAAACAGATGGAAGACCTAAAACAGCAAACACAAAAAAGTGATCTATCAAATGAAAACCAGAAAGAGGATTTAAATAACCAGCAGAAAGAGACAACTGAAAATCTTAAGAATCTTGAAGATAAAATGAAAGAGCTGCAAGAGAAGATGCAGGATTTTAAAGATATGCCGAACGACCAAATGGAAAAAGCAATGGAGGAATTACAGAAACAACAGAATCAAGAACTTTCCAAAGATGCTCAGCAACAATTAATGAAAGGACAGAAACAACAGGCGCAGCAAAGCCAATCGCAGCTTTCACAAAATATGCAAAAGATGCAAGAGCAAATGAGCAGCCTTCAGCAGCAAATGCAGTCGCAAAACCAAAAACAGGTTTTTAATGATATGATGAAGGTACTGGATAATCTTTTAACTCTTTCTAAAGAGCAGGAAGAGCTAAAAAACAAAACTCAAAAGCTCGATGCTAATTCACCGCTGTTTAACGAGAACGCAAAGAAGCAGAATAATCTTGAAAGAGGAATGGATAAAATACTTTCACAGCTTAATGAATTAGGGCAGAAGACATTTGCCATAACACCAGAAATGGCAAAAGCATTGGGCGATGCTAAAAGAAGCATGCAGCAATCAACATATGGACTTCAGAATCGAAGCGGTTCGATGGCGTCGATGCAGCAGGGACAGGCAATGGGTTCGTTAAACGAAGCCGCCACATTAATGAAAGGCGCTATGGAAAGTATGATGAACGGTGGAGGAAGCGGAGGCGGAATGCCGTCTTTGATGCAGCAGCTTCAACAGCTCGGGCCGCAGCAAATGAATCTGAACAATTTAACCCAGATGTTAAACCAGGGACAATTTTCCATGCAGCAGCAAGCCGAGCTTCAAAGGCTGGCACAGCAGCAGGAAATGATTCGCAAATCGCTTGAAGAATTAAACAACGAAGCAAAGCAAGCCGGGGAAACAAAGAAACTTCCCGCCAACTTAGATAAAATTCTTAGTGAAATGCAGGAAGTTGTTGCCGATATGAAGACACAAAAACTAAATGATGAATTAGTTCAGAAGCAGGAAAAAATTCTATCCAAACTTCTCGATGCTCAGCGCTCCATAAACGAAAGAGATTTCGAGAAACAAAGAGAATCCAAAAGCGGCGATACCTTTGCGCGGCAATCTCCGGCAGATTTAAATCTTTCAATAAAACGGAAAGACAAGATAAAAGATGAATTAAATAAAGCCGTTCAGGAAGGCTACGCCAAAGATTACGAAAACCTGATTAGAAAATATTATGAGGCTCTGGAAAAGGAAAAGATAAACAACTAAATATTAGTTGTAACGTGAGATTTGCCAGATATTTTTACTGAATGCTTAGATTTACTTTGATATATTTGACGTATGAATGAGAAAAATATTTTTACATATAATTTTACAAATATTTTGTTCGACAATGAGGTCGAATTATTACCTTCGGTTACAGAATTATTCGAATTGGAATTAGCTTATCTAGAATATAATTCATTACCAAAGTCTGAATTAATTAATAGAAGCGCCTACTTTAAAACAATTAATTCAAAGCCGACTTTACATTTCCAAGCTAATACACAAAAGCCATCATTCGAAATAATAAGCAGGTCAAGTAGAACTAAGAATTATTTTGAAAACGGACAATTCTCAACTGGTTATGCAACACATTCTTTATTCCCATATCGTGGTAAATTTCATCCTCAACTAATAAAAAGCTTACTAAACATTATTGGGTTAAAAAAAGGTAATCTTGTTTTAGATCCAATGTGTGGTAGTGGTACAACCAATATTGAATCGGTATTGTTGGGAATTAATTCCGTGGCAGTAGATGTTAGTCCATTCTGTCGCTTAATGACAAAGACAAAATTTGAAGCTTTAAAAGTGAGCAAGGAGGTACTTCTTAAACTGCGCAAAAAGGAAGATAAGTTATTCGATTTCTTTTCAAATAAGAAAAAATATGATTCTAAAACGGACAACACTCTTTTTTCTAATGAAGCCGAATACTACTTAACTTTATTGTCATTCCTCGACTCCATGGGATATTTTAATAGAACAAAAGGTTCAACTCATAAAGAATTATTTAAGAGAGTTTTAGACCGTTATATATATACGGTTATGAATTATTTGGAAAATCCATACTTTAATAATTGCATATTAGGAGAAGTAAGTATCTCGAAAGACTCATCTGCAATGTCATTAAAATTGGAAGATAATTCCTTTGATGGTATTATTACTTCTCCACCATATTCATTCGCAATTGATTATGCAAAAAATGATCAAGACCAATTGAATTATCTTGGAATTGATGTAGACAAATTAAAAGAAAAAATGCTTGGGTTAAGAGGTAAAAATAAAACCGAAAGGCTTGATAATTATTTTACTGATATGAGAATTGTCTGTTTTGAAATGGCAAGAGTGCTTAAACCTAATAAATATGCTGTAATTATTATTGGGTCGAATACTAATCAAACCGGTGGTATACGACTAGAGGATAAAATAATTTCTTTTTGTGAAGAAGCTAAGCTAAAACTTTTTAAAAGCATTGTTAAACCCATTAAAGGTCTGCAAAATACTATGAAGGACGAATATGTTCTCTTTTTTAAAAAACTGGTTTAAGAGGATAATAATGAAATCAACTGATGTAAAATTCAAAAGAGTTATCGATAAGAACACATTTTATTTCTATAACAAAGAATTTGAAGAAAGTTATGAGGGGTATGTTAATTCAATTAAAGAGTTACTTCTGAATTTAAAGAACGAAATTGAACTTAATGGACTTAAAAAAGAATTATTTGAAAAATTAATTTTAGAAAAAGAAAATGGATTGCGCGCTTTACTTGCTTTGACTGGATTTTCAAATGAGAATTTGAAAAGAATTACGACATTAATAAGAGTTGTCGATGATGCAGAGTTAAATAGAATATTGGTCAAGGAAAAATGGTTTAAGAAAGTAACAATATCTGATGATGGAATAGCAGAATGGTCTGATTCAAAGATTATTCTGATGATCAAAACAGATAAATATTTTAGACAAGGCATTATAAATTTATTTTTTGAAGGAGCAACCATCCCGTTTCTGGCTAAAACTTTGCCTCTTTTTGAATTAAAGAAATTGAGTATTTCTAAATTACAGTATCAAATTCCGGATTTGATTGACACATTAATCAGATACAAAGAAAAGGGCTCTTATTCTGGGAAAAAAGAAAATAATCCTGAAACAGTTATTGAAAACATCTTAGATGAATTCAAGGTAACTTTTGAAAGAGGGGATCTTTCTGAATTAATTACTAATGCACCCGACTCAAAAAGAACGATGGATTTTATCATTCCGAACAAGAAAAATCCTCTATTAATAATTGAAAGTTCATACTTAGTTACAACATCTTCTGGACAAGGAGACAAATCCAAAACAGAAATTTCAATTGATGCATTAATTAAACACCATTATCCAAAAGCAAAATTTATTGGCTTCGTTGATGGTATCGGTTGGTATGTCCGAAAGGGTGATTTAAAAAGAATGGTTTCTGCATACCAAGATGTTTTTACTTTTCACAAGGATGAGTTAGAAAGATTTAAAGAATTATTAACTGAGATAATTAAATAATTATGAAAGAATTTATTAATAAAATACTAGCCGGCGATTCAATAGAATTGTTTAAAAAGATACCGGATAATTCTGTTGATGTTACATTTGCCGATCCACCTTTTAATCTAAATAAAAAATATAATGGTTATAAAGATTCCTTAGAGTTCAAGGAATACCTGCACTGGTGTGAAAAATGGATTTGCGAAATGGTAAGAGTAACAAAGCCTTCGGGTTCAATATTTGTTCACAATATTCCTAAGTGGTTAACTTACTATTCATCCATACTAAATGAACATGCGACTTTTAAGCATTGGATTTCCTGGGATGCTCCAACTGCTCCAATGGGCAAATCTTTGCAACCTTCTCATTATGGTATTTTGTATTATACCAAAGATATAAAACAAAACAAGTTTTATGAATTAAGGTACCCTCATAAACGCTGTCGAAAATGTGGTTTTTTATTAAAAGACTATGGTGGTAAAAAACAATTATTGCATCCCTTCGGTCCACTTCTTTCTGATGTGTGGACTGATATACATAGAATAAAACATAATAAATATCGTGACGAGCACCCTTGTCAATTACCTATTCATCTTTTAGAAAGGTTGGTCTTGATGAGTACAGATGAATCAGATATTATCCTCGATCCATTTATGGGAACTGGTACAACTGCAATCGCTGCTAAAAGACTAGGTAGAAACTATATAGGCTTCGAATTAGATCATAATTATGTTTCTATTGCCAAGGATAAACTCCATTATGAAAAACCAAACTCTAAAATCGGAGAGTATTGGGTCGGCTTTTTCTTAAAAGATATAGCTTCTTTAAGAGATCTTGATTGGGAAGGCTTATCTCAATTTTATTCGCTTCCTAAAAATAACCGCGATGTTGATCATACACAGATTGAATTTATAGATAAGAAAAAAATTCTAAAACATTTTGAGTTTATCCTCAATGGCAATGGAAAATTAAAACAAGATTCAATGCAATTAGCGTTTTGTAATTGTCTGTAAACAAAAGATGAATTGAAAAAAGATTTTCTTGATACTGTTACTACGTTTAATATAAATGCAAGATCTGACGACTATAAACAGGAATTCTATAAAAGATGCACTGAAGAATTTACCACAATCTATTTTAATAAGATAACTGAGTTTAGAGAATGGATCAAAAAGAAGCTATAAGAATTGCCAGAGAGTTTTTGTCTTTCTTAATCCAACAAGGATATAAAATTAGAGAAGCTTTTTTATTCGGTTCATTTGCTGCAAACAAATTTAATGACGATCGCGATATTGATATTGCAATTGTTATTGAAGAACTTACAAATGGATATGATGAACTTATAAATCTTATGAAGCTGCGAAGAAAAATAAATTTGAAGATTGAGCCACATCCTTTTGACTACAATGATTTCAATGAAAGCAATCCCTTTACTTGTGAAATCTTAAGAACGGGGATTAAATTAGTCTAAACCCAGATGGAATTATGTAGAAACAAAATATTGTAAGGCAATCTCCGGCAGATTTAAATCTTTCTATAAAACGGAAAGCTAAAATAAAAGATGAATTGAATAAAGCCGTTCAGGAGGGCTACGCCAAAGATTACGAAAACCTGATTAGAAAATATTATGAGGCTCTGGAAAAGGAAAAGATAAACAACTAATTATTTAGTTAGATTTTCTTAGTGGAGGATAAAATAAAATTCCAAATTTAATCACATTCCTAATTTCATTTGGACCACCCCAAAAGTAAGATTTGGGCAAGTACTCCTTTTTAAGTGGCAGGTAATACAATACTTCTAATGTTATAATTTTACTTAGATTGTAACCCGCACCAACTCCAATCATTCGGATTGTTCTTGAACTCAGCTCACGTTTATATGGCATATTAAAATGAAAGTTAATATCGCCTTGTAAAAACATTTTACCCAAAGGATAATATTTTAAAAGCACCTCTAATTCAAGTCCAGTAAAATCCTCTTCATGAATTTTGGTATATAAATAACCAAACTTAAAACCGGATGATATCGTCTCATTCATTTGTAAATCGATACCTAAATATGGATTAGTTAAGGGGTAAAACTTCGAATGTGTAAATGATTTACCAAATTGTTTACCTTCTGTATTTAACACATATGAGTTAGTGCCTAAACAAAAACTAAATGTTTGGGCTATAATAAAATTATTAAGGATTATTAAATATAAAAAAAACAGAAATTTAATTTTTAACATGGCAAGAAAAACTCCTAATTATGGTAACCTTTCTCCTATGTCGTTCATTTTCCAAGTTCTTACCCAATGCCAATCATTTGGATTATTTGGATCACAATTTAAGCAGGGATCAGGTTCGTCACAATGGTATTCTTCAATTCCAAATTACTTCCTTACAACTGCTTTAACTTTTATCTTTCCCGCCTTTTTAAAATATAAACTTACTTCTCCGCTCATTCCTTTTATTAAGCGCTTCTTTAAATCAATCATCATAATATGGTTTCCGCCTGGCTGAAATTTGAAAGACGATTTTGGACTGATGACAACAAATTTAGTCTTCCGCATTCCCATCATATCGCCTTGTTTGTACGTTTCATGCAGTTCTACAATATTTGCCAAACTGGATTTTGCCATATAAAGTGTATCAGCTTCATTGGTTTTGTTTACTATTTCAAAGTACATCGCGGTGTTCATTCCTTTTGCTCCCGGACGCAACCAGGGATCCATTATATCTATATTTGTTTGTTGAACCAGAAGAATAATTAAGGAAAAAATCAGAAACATTTATACTCCGCTTGATAAATTCTAAATCCTAAGCACCAAATCCTAAACAAATACAAAACGCAATTTATGTAAAAGTAATTTTTTGAATTCTGAAATCTGAATTTTCATTTTAGAATTTGTTTAGAGTTTAGTTTTTAGAATTTGTTTTTTAATCTTTTGTAATCACTTATATAATAATTTTATGTCAGCAGCAATTTCATCCAGGTTCACTTCACTTCCTTTGTAATATTTTCTCACTCGCGCATCCTGATCAATCAAATAAATCCTGTCCGTATGAACAAAGAAGTAGCTCAATTTTCCATCGGCTGTTTTTGTTGAATCGCCGGCAATTGCCAAATATTTTAATCGTCTTCTAAGTGAATCAATATCGCTTTGTTCACCAGTTAAAAATTGCCAATGGCTTGTTTCTATTTCCCGCAGCTCAGCAAAATCTTTTAAGACGGAAGGTTTATCCCGCATTGGATCAAATGTAATCGACACAAAATTGATTTCTTTAATTCCCGTTTTCATTAGTCTCTTCTGGATTCTTTGCATATTGTTGGTAATTAAAGGACAAACATCCGGACAGTTGGTAAATATCATTCCAAGGATAGCCGGTTTACCTTTTAGATAATCCGGGAAAACAACTAGAATGCTATCCTGGTTCATCATTTTAAAATGAAGCTGACTCAGATCAGTTTCAACAGGCAACTTTCTACCGCAGCCAAAAAAAAATAATTCAAACAAAAAAATAATTATCAGAATCCAATATTTTTTATTCTTTTTCATTCTTCAGCATTTCTTTGATTAATTTAAGCCGTTCTTTCTCGCTGTCATCAACATTGGGATATTTCAAATCCATCGACTTCAAGGTCTTCACAATTATTTCTGAAATCACTAATCTTGCGAACCATTTTTTATCTGAAGGAATAATGTACCAAGATGCATGCTTTTTAGAAGTTTCTGAAATTGCTTCCTGGTAACATTTCTGATATTCGTCCCAAAAATTTCTTTCTTTTATATCTTCTTCACCAAACTTCCAGTTCTTTGATGGATCATCAATTCTTTTAATAAATCTTTTTTTCTGTTCTTCTTTGGAAATGTGAAGAAAGAATTTTATAACATACGTTCCATTTTCATAAAGATAGCGTTCAAAATTATTTATTTGATTGTATCGCAGCTTCCAGATGTTATCATTTATAAATTGTTCCGGAATTTTCTGATTCTTTATAAGATTATGAACCCGAACGATAAGCACTTCTTCATAATGGGAACGGTTAAAAATTCCAATTTTACCTTTTTCCGGAAGTGCTTTATTTATTCGCCATAAAAAATCATGATCAAGTTCCTCTAAAGAAGGAGCTTTGAAAGAATGTACCTGAGTGCTTTGAGGATTTAATCCGCTCATTACATGTTTAATTGCCCCATCTTTACCGGCGGCATCCATCGCTTGAAAAATTATTAAAAGAGAAAACTTATCCTGGGCATAAAGCAATGCCTGCTGTTCTGCCATTTCAAGAATATTCTTTTCCAACATCTCGGTTGCTTTTTCTTTGGATTCAAAAGTATCCGTTTCGCCTGTCTTAAAATCCGAGAGTTTTATTTTAGAATCTGGTTTTACCAGGTAGTGTTTTATTTCCATATTTCGTTCTCTTTGCGCAATTTCTATTGTTAATAATAATGATTTTTAACCAATGAATAAACAATACCATCAAGATATAAATTCCGTCTTTGTAATTTTACAAGTCTTGGTTCGATTTGAACCTTTTATTTTTGAGTGGTTATTCATATATTTGAACCAGTTAAAATTAAGGAGAAATCATGGCAAAGCAACAATCATTTGCTGATAAGGCAAAAGGTAAACATAAAGATTCGAAAGTGAATGTTAAGTTTATTAAAGCGGTTAAATCACCAGCTGGAAACATCAAATTCCAGGAAAAGTTTTTTAAGCTTGACGATATTTCTAAAGTAACTGATTTAAAATAATTGTAAAGCATTTAGAATTTTGAAAAGCGGTCGCTGACCGCTTTTTGTGTTTTAAATTTTCCACACATTCTTCAATCTTCCAATTTTTCAAAAATCAAGTGCCATAAAAAAGTTGTCCCCCTTTTGTACCTTGTTTATTTATTGTATGAAATCTATTGTATTAATGAGGGCAAGTAATAAACAAAACATCAAATTAATATAAAGGAGACATTATAAATGAAACCATCAGAAATTGTAAACGAGTTTATGACCGCAATTGAAAAAAACGATTTCAAAAAAGCGGAAAGCTTAGTTTCAAATGATATGGTTGTGGAAGGTATTACCCCAACACCACTTAACAGCACAGAATTTCTTGGTACACATCGAGCATTAAATTCTGGATTGCCTGATTTCAGATTTAATCATAAGATCATCAAAGAAACCCCAGATAATGTTGATATAACAGTACGCCTAACCGGAACTCATTCTAAAGATATGATGCCGCCTATCCCAGGTTTAGGCACCATCCGGGCAACGAATAAACAAGTTAAAATGCCGGAAGAAAAAATCGGTATTAAAGTTAAAAATAATAAGATTACTAAGGTTAATCTTCAAAGCGTACCTGGCGGAGGCTTGCCCGGTTTACTAAAACAAATTGGTGTTGATATTCATGCTCATGCGTAATTAACGCTAACCAAAACAAGTAAATACAAAACATAAAAGAAATGACATATTATTAAAATATGTCATTTCTGTTTTTACATAATCATTTCCCAAAATCCATTTCTTCAAGCGGAATTACAGGCATTGCTTTACCATTGTTTTGCAACCTGAATTTTAAATTAGATAAAAATTCATCTTCCTTCATTTCAAATCCAAATAGTTTTGGCTGCAAGAAATTAAAATTAAACAACTGGGCTGCTGGCAGTTGAATTATATTTACTAACTCGTCTTCCTTAATTCCGGCTTTATTCTTTGCCAGCTTAATTGCATCATCAAGTCCACCAAGAATATCAACAAGACCATTTTTCAATCCATCCGTTCCGCTCCAAACTCTGCCTTGCCCAATCGAATCGACATATTCTGTTTTTAGCTTTCTTCCTTCAGCAACTTTGTTTACAAATTCACCATACATCGTTTTAATGTATGATTCCAACCTGCTTCTTTCATCGATGGTTAAATTTCTATCCGGAAGACTTAAACCAAGAAAAGGAATTACCATCCCAAAAGGAAGGTCGGCATGCTCGCCTCTTTTAACATAATCTGTTGAAAGCCCTATTTTTTCTTTGAAGCCATTGTTGTATGCCCAGAGACTTATAACTCCAATTGAACCAGTGATTGTATTTGGTGCTGCAATAATCGAATCACCATACATAGACAACCAATAACCACCGGAACCAGCCACAGATCCCTGACTAACAATTACAGGTTTTTGTTTCTTGCATTTTTTAATTGCTTCGGCAATATAATCGGAAGCCATTGCATCGCCTCCGGGCGAATCAACACGGAGAACAATTGCTTTTACAAGAGGATCGTTGGCGGCAGCATTAACATCTTTCACCAAGCTGCGTGCATTAATTCCTTCATCCATTGCGCAAGCTCCGAGAGCATAAATTACAGCAATCTTTTTAGGTTCACTCCAATAATTATCTGAAGGCAAGTTTAACTTTTCTGAAGAGCCGACAAGCCGCATATCTTTCTTTTCAACTTTTTTAATAATATCCGGAATTGCATCCCACCGGGCTAAAGTATCAACTAGTTTGTTTTCTAACGCACCGGAGGCAAGGAAGGCTCCATATTCGTTAACAAAATTATCAAATTGCTCAAAAGAAAAATTCCTGCTTTCGCAAATTTCTCTGCGGGCTAAATCATATGAATCATCAACCAATTTTTGTCTTTGTTCTTTATCTGCTTCAGACATTTTTTCCCGAGAGTAACTTTCTGCAGCAGATTTATATTTAAAGAAACGATGTTCATCAATCCCAACTCCTATTTTTTCAAGAGCATTTTTATAAAAAGTTCTTCCCATTACATATCCGGTAAGGTTCATATATCCAATGGGATCCATAACTACCTTATCAGCAATAGAAGCAAAGTGGTAGATTGTTAAATCAGGATTATCAATAAAGATGATAACTTTCTTCCCGCTTGTTTTGAAATCTCTTAACCTTTCTCTTATTTCCCAAAGCATCTCTCTGTTGGCATTCATTCCTGATGTGTTAATCGCAATTCCCAGAATACTTTTGTCTTCCTTTGCTGCATTAATTTGTTGAATGATTGAGTAAAGCGTGTTTGAATTATCAAAGAATTTGTACCGCTGATATTTAACCTCACCAAGCAGGTTCATCTCTAAATAATTTTTTGGCGGAAGCAAAGTTGAAAATAAATTTCTATCGTAGCCTCCGACTCTTATTCCATATATATTGTATGCGTGGTGGCTTTCTTTATTGTAATGAGCCTGGCTGCTGAATCCAATGTTGCCTAATCCTAAATTAATTCCAAGCGTAAAATCCTTTGAATCAAAATATCTGCCAGTAAGAGTTAAACCGGATAAAATTTCTACTGCTGCACCGGTACTCCAATTATCTTTCTTAATTCCATAAGTGGATTTGTTTCTTGTTGAATAATCACCGAATAAAGTAATAATCTCATTCCCCAAAGGACGAACAGCCAGATCGATGTAACCTTCCCGTGCATTTACTTGAGTGGATGCTGTGCCAACCAAACCGAAGGAGAAATATTTCAATGGTCTGATTAAAACTCCGAAAGACATAATATCTGTTCTGTTAAATTCTTCAATATGTCCTTTTGTCCATCCATAACTAATTCCAAAACTAAAATTTCTGCTGCCAAGCGCAGTTGATACTTTATAATCGGAAGTAGCATTGCCACCAATTTTTTGATGTACAACTCCAAATCCAAAATTTGAAGTTGCAACAAATAATCCCCAGTGCTTCAGGTCGCTCCAATTGCTATAGCGATCTGACCAGTTAAACATTAAATCAAATTTTTCCACATAAGTTAGAAGCGCCGGATTATCATATCCATTTAAGCCATATTTGATAGTGCCGGGGGAAGCAAATAGAAATTCATTTCGATCATAGAAAGATTGAAATCCTTTTTGCGCATTTAGCGGAATGCTAACTATAAAAAACATTAAAATTACTTTTAGAAATTTACTTTTCATTTTATTATCCCTGGATAAATTTTGTTTAAATAAATTTAGTAAACTTTATTTTCATTAACTCATTGCGATTTCAATTTTTTAGAAATATCTTTTCCAAAGATGAATTAGTAAATATTAAATGAATAAGCTCGTTTTTTTTGCCTCAGTATTTCTTTTATCTTTTCTATCTTCCTGCCATAAAGAGAATGGAAAGGTTCCGGATACTATTAAATCAATCAAGGATGATCTTAATTACACCGTTTCACTTGCCAAAACTCCAAGGCGAGTTATAAGCCTTGCGCCCAATATTACAGAAATTCTTTTTGCAATTGGAGCCGGTGATAAATTAATCGGCAACACACTTTACTGTAACTACCCGGAAGAAGCTAAGAAAATCACCAGGGTTGGTGATATGCTTTCTATCGATTATGAAAAAATCTTAAGTCTTAAACCCGATTTAATTTTTATAACCGTTGAAGGCAATGTTAAGGACAGTTTTGAAAAACTTCGCTCTTTGGGTTTCAAGGTATTCGTTTCCAATCCGCGGAATTATGAAGGAATAAAAAAAACTTTTACGGATTTCGCAAAGATTTTTAATATGGAAGATAAAGCGAGTTTAATTATTTCGGGTTGGGATTTTCGATATAAAAAAATAACTAATGAAGTTAAAAACTATCCAAGTAAAAAAGCAATGTTCTTAATTGGATTGAATCCGATTATCCTTGCCGGTAAAAATACTTTTATAAATGAGTTGATTACTTCGGTTGGATTAAGCAACATTGCCAGCGATTCTCCACTCAATTATCCAATTTTTAGCCGGGAAGAAGTATTGAAAAGAAATCCAGACTACATTTTAATGACTGGAATGACCAATAGCGAAACGAAAAATCTTGTTGAGGCATACAGGGAATGGAAATCCTTAAAAGCTGTTAGAAATGGAAGGGTAATTGTTGTGGATCCGGATTTATACTTAAGACCAGGACCAAGATTTGTTGATGCACTGGAAAATTTATTTAATAAACTTCATCCTCATTAGGTTCCAAATCATCATGTTTCTCCAAATTTTCATTTTCATCATATTTAGTAATAAAAACTCTTGAACACATATCGCCATTAAACTTTCCTGTTTTCCGGCAATTGTGATGCTGCTTTAGTGCTGCTTCTGAACTTGAGTTATCTGAAACTGAAAAATCATCCAATTCTTCTCCGCACTCGGTACAGAATTTTATTGTTGCCAGCGCTTCATCTTTTTTAATTTTGCTTTTCTTCTTCATAATTAATACTGCTAATTGGCTCCCAATCTACTCCTTCGCAAGGCAGATTTTCTAATGTTGGATGCTGATCATATTTCATGCACAGAACAGCACTTTTATCAAAACTTTTACAGGAAGAGCATAAAGTAGATTCAATTATTTCCTTGTTATCCAGTTCAAATTTTCTATACTGAACTATAGCAGGATGCAAAATGATAACATAGATAGAAAGAAATACTACAAACCACAAAAATTGAAAATGAACATAACCCATCATAATCCACAATGCCGGGATCACAATTGCAGTTCTAATTATTGCCCAGTAAATTATTCTTCCCATTTAACTCTTACTTTTGCTGTCAAAAAGTATCGATTGATTTTATAATAGTCAATTGCCAAAAAGAGGGTTATAAACCAAATTGATTTTGGCGATTTATTCAATTAACTTTCCGATAGTAAAAACGGAAAGTGTAATTGGAAGAAAAACGAAATACTGATTCAAACAGTTCCCCGATGCAGGAAAGCAATCAAGGCGATAAGACACAAAAGCCACAAGGGCAGCCGGGGCAGGAACAGGGACCACAAAAAAAGCATTATTACAATCGTTACAGAAGAAGAAAATTTACCCCGGGCAATAAACCGCCTGGAGAATTTGTTCAAAAGAAAACCTCTTTTAAGAAAATCTCTATAGTTATTCCTCTTTTTAACGAAGAAGAATCTCTTAAACCTCTTGCCTTTGAAATAAGGAAGGCTCTTAAATCTATTGCCTGCGATTTTGAAGCAATTTTTGTTGATGACGGCAGCACAGATAAATCCTTGAAAGTTATAAAAGAAATTACCCATATTGATCCTAAGTTTAAATATATCAGCTTTAGAAAAAATTATGGCAAATCCGCCGCTTTACAAATTGGATTTAAGAATGTAACCGGCGATGTTGTAATTACAATGGATGCCGACCTTCAGGATGATCCGAACGAAATTCCTAATCTTGTACAAAAACTGGAAGAAGGAAACGATTTAGTTTCCGGCTGGAAGAAGAAACGTTTTGACCCGCTGATAAAAAGATATTCTTCTAAGTTTTTTAATTTTGTTACCGGCGTAATGAGCGGAATAAAAATCCACGACTTTAACTGTGGATTGAAAGCATACAGGCGAGAAGTTGTAAAAAACTTAAACGTTTATGGTGAACTGCACAGGTATATGCCGGTGCTTGCTGATTGGCAAGGTTTTAAAATTGCTGAAATTATTGTTAAGCACCACCCACGAAGATATGGCAAAACAAAATTTGGATTGTCGCGCTTCTTTAAAGGCTTTCTTGATCTTTTGACTGTTATGTTTGTTACACGCTATGTAAAACGCCCGATGCATCTGTTCGGTTTTCTTGGCGCTTTGTCTTTTCTTGTAGGATTTATTGTTAATGGTTACCTTACATACGAATGGTGGTTTCGCAAGACTTATATCAGCAATCGTCCTTTATTGTTTCTTGGCATTCTCTTAATAATTGTTGGTGTACAATTCTTTTCTGTTGGGCTTCTTGGTGAAATTATGGTTCACAATACACAGGATGATAAAATTTACGATATAAGAGAAAAAGGATAGCTCGTGTGTTAAATCAAATTTCGTAAAAATGAAATAAATATGGCAACCTCTTTAGAAAAAATCATAGCCTCGATCAAAAAATTAAAATCGCAAAATATTAATGAAGCTCAAACGAAAGATTGGTTGATTCGTCCTTTCTTTGAATTTCTTGGATGGGATTTCTCAAACCCAGAAGATGTTATTCCTGAAGATGATGATAGTGCTGGCAAACGAACCGATTATTGCTTTTATGTCAACGAAGTTCCAAAGTTGTTAGTCGAAGCAAAGCCTCTTTCAAATTCATTATCAGACAATAAAATGATAATCGAAAAATTAAATTACTGTGCAAATAGGGGTATTTCATTATTGCTGTTAACTAATGGCGACACATACAAAATCTATTATTCCGAGTTAAAGGGAATTGGGAAAGATAAATTGCTTCAAGAATTCACTCTTTCAGATAAAATTGATGAAGAAGTAATAGAAAAATTGAGCAAGAAATCTTTTGAGAAAGATTTGTTATTAAATTATTCACGGAATATCTCTCTCTTTACTACAATAAAAAAAGCCACCGAAAATTTATTCCAATCTGCCGACAAAAAATTTATTAGAATTGTAAATGAATCAGTGAAAGAAATATTAGGGCACAAGTTTGGTGAAGATGATATAGAAATGGCACTAAAGCAATTTACTTTGCATATCAATACTGATCTTCACGAAACCGTTTATGCTTCTAACACAGCCGAAGATAATAATGATGTGGGGAAAAATTGGACAATAGAAAATCAATTCAGAGATGGTAAATGGAAAGAAAGTTTTGAGCAGTACAAAAAATTGCGCAAAGAATTAAAAAATATTGGCCTTAATTATTCGGAAAATCCAACTAAAAGATATATAAGTCTTCTCCTTGATACAAAAAGCTTTTGCCAAATATGCGGTTTAAAATCTGGATTGAAAATCTGGGTTAATCTTGACTTGGCAGAATTATCAGAAGAAGAAAGTTTAAGAGTTCGTGATGTTTCGAAAATCGGACATTGGGGAATGGGTAATGTCGAATGTTTCATTGAGAGTGGATCTGAGCTTGATTGGATTGTGAGTTTAATAAATAAGTCTTATAAAAAACTATCAAATAGTTAAACGCACACTAGAAAACCAATCAAGGCGGATGCCGTTAGACAATCTTTGAAATAATGAAACTCTGAGAAAAAGAAAAGCAAATTTACATTTTGTCTCAAGCCTCATCTTCACAATAGCGAACATTCTCACCGTCATCGATTCCCCGATTCATATTTTAATCCCAACCTTCTACCAAACATTTTCTCTTAAATTTAGGCTGGATTTTCCTATATTTAAAACGCTATTATCAAGAATAGAGTGAGCAAAAAAATCGAAAAGAAGATTGTTATAATTGGTCCGGCTTATCCATACCGCGGGGGGAACTCTCTTTTCGTTTCAAGTCTTTATGAAGTTCTCCAGGAAAAATTTGAGGTAAAAATTTATAATTTCAAGCTCCTTTATCCTGGCTTGCTTTTTCCAGGAAAAACTCAGTTTGATGACAGTAAAACTCTGGTAAAAAAAACTCCAAGTGAACGATTGGTAAATTCAATTTCTCCATTCAACTGGATTAGTGTAGCAAATAAATTAAAAAAGGAAAATGCTGATCTAATAATATTCGATTGGTGGCATCCATTCTTTTCTTTCTGCTACTTTTCAATCTCAGCACTGATCAGGAAAAAGTACAAAGGAAAAATTCTGTTCATTACAGAAAATGTAATTTCGCACGAAGGACATTTTGTTGATAAACTTCTTACAAAACTTGGCTTGCGGAATGCAGATAAATTTTTAGCTCTATCTGAAGAAGTTGTAACAAAACTATCAGATTTATCTTTCAATAAAAAAGTTTACCGTTCAGAACTCCCGGTTTATGATTGGTACAAGGTCGAGGATAAAATTCAAAATGTTTCATTAAGAAAGGAACTTGGATTTAATGACCAGGATAAAATTCTATTATTTTTTGGATATGTTAGAAAATATAAAGGATTAGATATTTTAATTGAAGCGCTCAAACCACTTATCGAATATGATCCAAAAATTAAACTGCTTGTAGTGGGCGAGTTTTATGATGATTACTCTTTTTACGAAAGAAAGATCAAGGAACTTAATCTGCATGATTTTGTGAAAGTAATTAACAAATATGTTCCGAATGAGGAAGTGAATAAATATTTTGAAATTTCCGACCTGGTTGTTCTTCCATACCGCAGTGCAACGCAAAGCGGTATTTTGAATATTGCATACGGTGCTCTTAAGCCGGTGGTGGTTACAAAAGTCGGAGGACTTGCAGAATCAATTGAAGATAATAAAACCGGAATTATTGTTGAAGCGGCAACACCTGTTGATATTTATAAAGGTATCAAAAAATATTTTCAATTAAAAAGTTCAGTTGATTTTTCCCTGAACATCAAAGAAAAAATCCGGGGCAATTCTTTTAATAAAATGCCGGAATTAATTTCACAAATTATATCTGAAACTGAAAAATGATTTTAAAAACTGATTGCAAACATTTTCCCGGAGATCGTCCTTGCATCCCAAACAAAACAAAAGGGATTAAGTGTAACACCTGCAGGGAATATTCTCCAATTACTTTTAAGATTCTAATCATAAAATTAGACGCTCCCGGCGATGTATTGCGAACTACCTCGCTCCTTCCATCTTTAAAGAAAAAATATCCTGACTCATTCATTTCCTGGTTAACAAGAGAAAGCTCTAAAGATTTGTTTAAAAATAATCCTTTAATAAACCAGTTGTTAATTTTTGAAAATGCAGATACAATCTCCCGGCTTTTAGTTGAAGAATTCGATTTGCTAATTCACCCGGATGCTTCGCCAGTAAGTTCTCCACTTGCAAGTCTGGTAAAAACAAAAGAAAAAAAAGGATTCGTTTTGAACTCGCACGGAAGAGTTGTTGCAATCAACAAGGAAGCTGAAGACTGGTTTGAGATGGGAGCCTTTGATGAGTTTAAGAAAAAGAACGAAAAAACATACCAGCAGATAATCCATGAAATTGCCGGGTTAGAATATAAAAAAAGCAAGATCCAGCTTTTTCTTGGCAAGGAAGAAGTTGAATTTAAAAATGAATTTGAAAAAAAGTTTGAATTGGGCAAGCATAAGTATCTTGTTGGTTTGAATACCGGGGCAAGCAAACGCTGGCAATATAAAAAGTGGCGGCTTGATGGTTATATCGAACTAATACAAGAACTCTCAAACAGAAAGGATGTTGGCGTTTTACTTTATGGCGGACCAGAAGAGGAAGAGAGCAACAAAATCCTGATGCGGAAATTTCCTTTTTTGATTGATACCGGAACAAGGAATTCATTCCGTAAATTTTTTGCTCTTCTTGATCTGGCAGATGTTTTAGTAACAGGCGATACAATGGCATTACATGCCGCAACCGCATTAGGAAAAAAAATTGTTTGCCTGTTTGGACCAACTTCGCCTGCTGAAATTGAAGATTATGGTTTAATACAAAAAGTCCTGCCAGATTTAAATTGCCTGGTTTGCTACAAACAAACTTGCGATTTTGTACCAAGCTGTATGGATAAAATTTCTGCCCGTATGGTTTTGGATGCAATTGAGAATGCAATTAAAGAAGTTAAGAATAGGTAAATGGGAGAAACGGCGAATCGATGAAGATCGGAAGATTAAACAACCTCGTTTCATAAATTAATCTTTAATAAAAAACTTATGTACTACGATCCAATAAAAAATGTTTTTGCCGGAGTTATAAAGAAAATTCCTTCGTTAAGAATTTTATTTTACAAAATTCTTGATCTGATGTTTCTCCGTTCCTGGTATGTAAGAAGAGAACTGCGAAAAATCAGAAGTCTTTCTGCTGGAAAGGAGTTATCAATCTATGATGCCGGAACCGGTTTTGGACAATACACTTATTTTATGGCAAAGAAACTTCAACCAAATAAAATTTACGCGGTTGATGTTAAGGAAGATTGGATAAAAGATTGCGAAGTTTTTTTCAAAACTCAAAAACTGCAAAATGTTAAGCTGGGTGTGGAAGATCTAACACAAATCCACCACAAAGAAAAATTTGATTTAATCACCTGCATAGATGTAATGGAACATATTGAAGATGATATAAAGGTTTTTCAAAACTTTTACCAGGCATTAAAGAAGGATGGTTTCCTGCTGATAAACTCTCCATCAACATTTGGCGGAAGTGATGTTCATGAAAACGAGGATGAAAGTTTTATCGGAGAGCATGCCCGTGATGGATATTCTTATGAAGATTTGAAGAATAAATTAGAGCCAATCGGATTTTCAGTTTATCAATCAAAATACACTTACGGATTTTGGGGCGATAAAGGCTGGCGGTTAGGAATAAAAATTCCAATGAAACTGCTTAATGTTTCAAAATTATTTTTTGTTATTCTTCCATTCTATTATATCTTAACTTTTCCATTAGCATTTTTATTTATGTGGATTGATTTTAAGTTGGAAAACAAAATTGGTTCGGGAATAAATTTCATAGCAAAGAAAATCTAATTCATCGGAGATGTGATGAGCAAAACTAAAAAACAAATAGGGCAAACCAAATTAAACAAAGAAACAGTTCTTACTAAATTTGATTTTGATAAGTTAATTCCACCGAAATACCAAACACTTGCATCGCTTGGCATTTTGCTTATTCTTTTTCTGATTTTCTTTTCACCACTTTACTTTGGCGGAAAAACTTTCCAATCCGGGGATATTGTTACCAGCAAAAGCATGGTTAACTATGTAGAAAAGCATGGGGATGGTTACACACTCTGGAATCCATACATTTTCTGTGGAATGCCCGCTCATGCAATTTCGGTAGGATATAAATGGTTCAATCTAATTTATGTTGGAGCTACAACTTTACGTACCGCATTAACAGGATTTTTTGCTAATGATTACACTATGTGGACTTTTTATTTAATGCTTCTTGCTTTAACAAGCTTTTTATTTATTAAATATAAAACGGGCAGCAATTTAATTAGTTTGTTTGCTGCGGTAGCAACTACGTTCTCAACCGGATTAATTGTCTTTCTGTTTATTGGTCACGTTACAAAACTTACCGCTCTTTGCATGTATCCATTAATGTTTTTAATGCTGTTTAAATTCCAAAATAAAATAAAGCTTCTTGATGTTGCAATTCTTACGGTTGCACTTCAGCTATTTGTTCAGGGCTGGCATGTTCAGATTATTTTTTACACGCTCCTTTCGGTGGGAATTTATTTTCTGTATTACATTATCCGTTCTATAGCAACAAAAGAAAAAGAACTTACCACTCAACTATTTAAATCAGTTGGAGTATTTGCAGTTGCTGCTGTAATCGCATTACTTATACAAGCTGATAACTTTACGCAAATCTGGAATTATACTCCTTATTCTACAAGAGGAACAAAAAGTATTTCAGAATTGCAAACACCGGATAAGAAGCAGTCGGAATCAGATTTTTATCAATACGCAACCAATTGGTCCTTCTCGCCGGGTGAAGTTCTTACTTTTATTATTCCTTCATATTATGGATTTGGAAATTCAACATACAAAGGACCTCTTACCAACAACCAGGAGTACAAAGTAAATACGTACTTCGGGCAGATGATGTTTGTTGATGTTGCAATGTATATGGGAGTTATAGTTTTCTTTCTTGCACTCTTTGCAGTTTTTACGCGATGGAAAGATCCATTTGTTCAGTTCCTTACAATTCTTTCTGTCTTTGCCCTGTTGGTTTCATTCGGTAGAACATTTTCTCCTGTATTCGATTTGATGTTTTACTATTTTCCTTACTTCGAAAAATTCCGTGTACCTTCAATGATTCTTGTTCTGGTTCAACTAAGTTTACCAATGCTGGCAGCATTAGGAATACAAAAAATAGTTTCTTTGAAAACAGAAAAGGATCTTCGTGCAGAAAAAATTGTTCGCTATTCGGCTTTCGCATTTACAGGATTGTTCGTCATCTCTCTGGTTCTTAATAGTGCCCTAAAAGATATGTTTGCTTCAAGAATAATTGATTCGCAAAAAAATCCAGATTATATGAAAGCTCTTTCCGAATATGCCTCAGAAATGTTTTTAGGAGATGTCCTTGTTGCTTTTGCATTAACTTCCCTTACATTCTGGCTGGCTTATGGTTATATCACTTCTAAGCTTAGTAAGGATATTTTGGTCTCGGGAATAATTCTTTTCACGATTTTTGATCTTTGGAGAATTGATAGCCGCGGAGCCGAATATGTTAATTACAAAGACATGCAGGCTTCCTTCAAAGAACCGGATTATATTACTATAATTAAAAAGCAGAATGATAAATCCCCCTACCGGATATTAAATTTAAAACAAGATCAATCGCTCGGATCATTAAATCAGAACTCAAATTACCATGCTTACTTTCTTCAGCAGGATCTTTATGGATATTCCGGAATTAAACCCCGCGCATATCAGGATATAGTTGATGTTCTTGGTGGGGCACCTGTTAGCCTTACTTTGTGGAAGATGCTGAATGTAAAATATATAATTACAGAAAAACCAATTGCTTTTCCGGGATTGAGTTTTGTGGATAGCACATATCGTAATATTGTTTACAGAACCGATGGTGTACTTCCCCGAGCCTATTTTGTAAATAGAATTGAAACCAAACCGATGGTTGAGGTTCTGAATGCAATTAAGAACAATCTATTCGATCCAAAAGATGTTGCGTTTATGGAAGAGGGAAATTTAAAAGTTGATAAACCAGACAGCACTGCCTTAGTAAACATAATTGATTATAAGGATGAACTCATCAAAATTGAAGCAAAAGCAACCGGAAATAATTTCCTATTCCTTGGCGATACTTATTACCCAAACGGATGGAAGGCTTATGTTGATGGAAAGGAAATGGAAATCTATAAAGTAAATCATGGTTTTAGAGGAATAATTGTTCCTAAAGGTCAGCATCAGGTTGAATTTATTTACGCACCGAAGAGTTTTTATATTAGTAAGTACATTGCTCTTTCTTTAAGCTCACTGGTTATAATTGGGTTAGCATTCGGACTTTTTTTAGAATTTAGAAAGAAGAAAGTCTAGTGCGGCAATTTGCGATTAAAAATTTAGCGACAATGAAATGATATTACTTATTAGATGTTAGCCAATCTAAAATATTTCGCACGGCATTCAATAATTTACAGCGTAAGCAACGTAGCAGCTAAAGCCATTGGAGTTGTGCTGCTTCCGTTATATACAAAATATATTTCTCTTTCCGAATTTGGAATACTTGGAATATTAGAAGTAACCTTGCTGATTGCAGTCGAGTTTTTAAATCTAGGGCAGGGGCAATCACTTGTAATGCTTAACAACTCACAGGAATACCTTGGAAAACGCAAATCCATGCTTTTTTCCATTACCTCTTTCTCCGTTATTGTTTGTTTAGTTTTTATTTTATTAAGTGAAGCATTGCTTCCTTCTATTTCCAAATTCTTCAGCGAACCTTCTGAGTTTTATAATTATCTCCGCTTATGTGTTTATATTATTTCACTGCGATTACTAAATTCGCTTTTCTTAAACAAGGTACGCGCTGACGAAAGATCGATTCTTTATACTGGTATTAATTTATTAAAATTGTCAGTTTCCCTCGGCTTTGCTGTTTACTTTGTTGCTTTTGCAAAGATAGGTATACTAGGCGTTTTTTATTCTTACCTGATTGCAGAATTGTTAATTTTCATTATTCTTCTTCCATTAATGATTCCACACATGTCGGTTTCATTCGATAAGAAATTGGTTTTGCTTTCTATCAGGTTTGGTATTCCGCTTATCTTTGGTTCACTGGCAATGATGCTTCTGAACGTCAGCGATCGTTATATTCTAAAATTGTATACAAACTACGCAACTGTTGGACTCTACGATCTTGGGTATCGAATAGCTGGTGTTCTCAATATGTTCTTGATTATGCCTTTTACTTTAGCATTGATGCCTCTGGCTTATCAATTTTATGGAAAGGACGGGGACAAAAGATATTACACAAAAATTATGACCTACCTTACTTTTATTCTCGTGTGGGCTGGATTAGCGCTTTCTATGTTCGGTAAAGAGATAATAAAAGTATTTGCACTAAACACACAATATTGGAACGCATACCATGTTGTACCCATTGTTGTTTTTTCGTATGTCTTCTTCGGTATGCGTATAGTGGCTTCGCTTGGAATGTTTTTAACGAAGAATACTAAATATGTGGCTTACACAACAACGGCTGCATCATTGTTTAACATTGGGTTAAACTTTTGGTGGATTCCAATTTTTGGAATGATGGGTGCGGCTTACAGCACGCTCATATCATTTGTGCTGCTCCATTTTGTAACCAACTATTATTCAAATAAGTATTATAAAATTCCTTATGAAAATTCTAAGCTGGCAATGTGTATTACAATTGGAGTAGTTCTTTATCTCATTTCCTCACAGGTTAATGATTTCCAAACCATTGTCCGGTTTCCAGTAAAAATAATTTTAGTTTTTCTGTTTCCTTTCATTTTATATGTATTTAAGTTTTATGAACAGGTTGAACTTTCGGCAATTCAGGGATTCTTTCTAAAGTGGAAAAATCCTTCTGTCTGGAAAGACACTTTTAATTCAGAAATGAAAAAAGTTATTGGTAAATAAAAAGAAATAAGATGATTAGAAAAATTAAAAATATAGTTTGGGCAATTTTGCGAACAATCAATCTTGGTGGACCAATTCAGCTTATGCTGAATGGTGCCCTGGTTGAAGATGGCTGGTTTAAAAGTTATAAAACTAAAACTTCTGTTGATGGTAATGGAAATCCAATTCCCTGGTACACATACGGTTTTATAAAATTTTTAGAACCACGATTAAAAAAACATTTTAACGTTTTCGAGTATGGGTTAGGTAATTCAACTCTTTGGTATGCAAAGAAAGTAAATACGATTAAATCGGTGGAACATGATCGGGCTTGGTTTGAGAAAATTGTTCTATTACTTCCCGATAACGCAAAAGTGGTCTACCGAGAATTGGAAGCGGATGGCAATTACGCAAAAGAAATTCTGGAAGAAGATACAAAATATCACGTTGTGATTATTGATGGAAGAGATAGGAACAATTGTGTGAAGTATTGCATTAACAAACTAACAGCTGATGGCGTGATAATTTATGATAACACACAAGTCCCCGAATATGCCGACTCAATTAACCTTCTCTTGAAAAGCGGATTTAAAAAAATTGATTTTGTTGGAATGCTGCCGATTGTAAATCATAACAACACAACTACAATTTTTTATAGAAATAATAATTGTTTGGAGATATAGTTTTTTGATTAAGCCTTAAACGGATTAAAAATAAATTTAGATAACTAATTAAAATGATTTTTAAAAAAATATTTTCGAAAAGTCCGCTTGGGCTAATGCTTTACACCAGAAAGTTTATTTCGAGCGAAAAGAAAATTGATTACCAAAACAGATTTGTTAAATTCGATATCAAAACAAACTCTAAAGTGCTTGATATCGGCAGTGGAGGCGAGCCTTTTCCTCACGCAACTTTTTTGATTGATCGCTTTCCCGGAAAAACCCAACACAGATATAACGAATTAAAAACGGATAATCTTCCTTTCTCTGTAGGAAGCGTTGAGGATTTGCCTTACAAAAATAAATCGTTCGATTTTGTTTACTGCGCTCATGTTTTGGAGCATGTGGAAAATCCAGCGAAAGCTTTAAATGAAATCCAGCGCATCGGACAAAGCGGGTACATTGAGGTACCCACAAAAATGTCAGATATTGTTTTTAACTTTGCTAAACTAAAACACTTTCATAAATGGCACATTACTAAAGCAGGAAACACGCTAATCTTTGTTGAATACCAAGAAAACGAAAGACGCGATACGGGTGATCAGGAATTCTTTTACATGGCTCATTCTCTGCTCCCCAACGCTATGAAAACAATGTACAGAAAGAACAAAGATCTCTTTGCTAATATGTTTCCCTGGCAAAATTCTTTTACTTATTACATCTTTAATAAGGATGGTAAACTAACTTCTTCAAATTCTAAATCATAGATTAAAAGATGAAAATCCTATTTACATTTGGAGGATTGCCACATTACTACAATTCGGTTCTTAACCGGTTAAACAGAATTGAGGGACTGGAGATTGTTGTTGTTGCTCCAGGAAACCGAGGGGAAACGCTTGGCGAAGGTGTGCATCAAAAAAATGAAGGGCTGGAGTTCAGGTTAATACGACTTGAGGAATATAAAACTTTCTACGGTAAACCATTCTTCAAAGGATTTACTAAAGTACTCAAACAAGAAAAACCGGACGCTGTGGTAACCATCTGGCCCTATGTTCTTGCTTTTGTTTTTAATCCTTACCTTCACCTGCTTGCTGCTTTGGGAAAAATTAAATTGATTGAAAAAGAAATTCCATTTGGCGTTCCAAAGTTTAAAGAAACATTCTCCTTTTACTCTAAAAGGAATTCGGTAACTGAGAATCTTGAGGTTCAGGCATCTTCAAATAAATTCATCAACTTCATAAGGCTTAGTTCGCTTGCGTTAATAAGAGTTTTGTACTACAACTTTTGCCACGCGCATGTAAATTACATTGATGATGCCTACGACATTCTTGGGAGTTATGGCGTTAAAAAAGAAAAAATTTTCATTACATATAACTCGCCAGATACTGATGTACTGCTTGAAGCAAAAAAAGAAGTTGATAAATTACCTCCAGTTATTCCTGAAAATAAATTCCGTTTAATTCATGTTGGGCGGCTTGTACCCTGGAAGCGTGTTGAGCTTCTTATAAAAGCGACCGCGCTTCTTAAAAACAAATTTCCTGAGATAGAGCTGCTTGTTATTGGCGATGGTCCGCAGAAGGATGGATTGGAAAAGTTGGCGCTTTCATTGCCGATTGAAAGTAACGTAAAGTTCATCGGTGGTGTTTATGAACCGGTTTTACTCGGCAGATATTTGAAAGCCTCCACCATCTATGCACTGGCGGGGATGGGCGGATTGTCTATCAATGAAGCAATGTGTTTTAATAAACCAATTGTCTGCTCTGTTTGCGATGGGACAGAAAAAAAACTTGTACGGGATGGAATCAATGGAAATTTTTTTGAAGAAGGAAACGAAGATGATCTTGTTATTAAACTTGATTATCTGTTTTCCAATCCGGAATTAATTGAAAAGATGGGAAAATCATCCGGCGAAATCATCCGAAATGATGTTAATATCCACACAGTGATTGATGGTTATGTTCGAGCTTTTAATTATGTTTCCAAAAACAAATTCGGGCTAAAGTACAACAGAACCTAATGAAATTATTTCTTCAAATATTGTTCAAGGGAAGCTATTATTTCTTAAAGAATAAAAACCAGCGGGAGTTTATGCGGTTGGTTTTTATGTATGGAGATAAACCGCGTTACGCACCGGAAAAAATTTCATTTCTGAATTATACCGTTGATGTTCCGGATTGTCTTTCCTTTGTAAACCAGGTAAAAGAAATTTTTGCTGATGAGAATTATAAATTCCATTCAACAAATTCCGCTCCGGTTATTTATGATTGTGGAGCCAACATTGGTATTAGCTGTTTGTACTTTAAACAACTTTTTCCCCTGGCAAAAATAAAAGCATTTGAAGCAGATCCAAAGATCACTCAACTCCTTTTACAAAACTTAAATCAAAACCACATTAACGATGTGGAAGTAATTGCAAAAGCTGTGTGGATAAACGATGCAGGTATTGAATTTTCATCTGAAGGTGCAGATGGTTCATCGGTTTATTCAACTGGAAAGAAAATAAAAATTGAATCAATCAAGTTAAAAGATATTCTTCAATCCGAACAGAAAATAGATTTGCTAAAAATGGATATTGAAGGTGCCGAGATAGACGTGTTGAGAGATTGCGGTGATAGTTTAGCAAACGTTGAAAATATTTTTGTTGAGTATCATTCTTTTGTAAACAACAAACAATCACTTGATGAGATTCTCCAGATTCTTTCAGCAAATGGATTCCGGTATTTTATTAAACCCGAAGCTGACCGCAAGTATCCGTTCATAAATCGGTTTAATAAGAATAATCCCGAAATGGATTTACAGATTAATATCTTCGGCTATAGAAATTCATGAAAGTAGTTCACATCATTAATGCCGATACCCGTGGTGGCGCACCAAAAGCCGCTTTTGCTATTCACAAAGCTTTGCTTGGGGCTGGTGTTGATTCCAAAATGCTTGTACAAAGAAAATTTAGTAATGATGAAAAAGTCGCCTCTTACAATTCCGGATTTCTTCAAACACAATTAACAAATTCCAGAATGCTTCTCGATATAATCCAGATGAAACTGTTTACACAAACCGAGAAGGGAAGATTTTCATTTGCATCGGTTGGAAAAGATATTTCTAATCACCGGATAATTAATGAAGCAGATGTACTTCATCTCCATTGGATTAATGAGGGTTATCTTTCGCTGGAATCATTAAGAAAATTAGCGCAGCTTGGGAAGCCAATTGTCTGGACGCTGCACGATATGTGGGCATTCACCGGTGGCTGCCATTACAGCGCTGGTTGCAAGAAATATGAAGAGTCCTGCGGAAAGTGTCCTTATTTAAAAACTCCTAACGAAAATGATTATTCGAAAAAAATATGGCGCAAAAAATTAGAAATTTATAACCATCTAAATCCATCCATAGTTACTTGCAGCAACTGGATGGGTGAATGTGCAAAGAAAAGTTCGCTGCTAAATAAATCATCCATTTCTGTAATTCCCAATCCGATTGATATAGCTGTCTATAAACCAATTAATAAATCGGAAGCAAGAAAGAGATTGAACCTTTCACCGGAGAAAAATTTTGTTCTCTTCGGTACATTAAACGTAAATGAAGAACGAAAAGGATTTAAACAATTAGTTGATGCTTTAGAATTATTGATTCATAAGAATCCGGAAATTGTAAATGAAGTCGAGCTGCTGGTGTATGGTTCTGCTCCAAGAGAGGATTTAAATTTGCTTCCATTAAAAGCAAACGGCTTTGGGCGAATTACTAATGAAGAAATACTTGTTGATTGTTATAATTCAGCAGATGTATTTGTTGCTCCTTCCCTGGAAGATAATTTGCCTAATACAGTTATGGAATCTCTTGCCTGTGGAGTACCTGTTGCTGCTTTTAATATTGGCGGTATGCCGGATATGATCGAACATCTGAAGACTGGTTACCTGGCACAACCCTTTTCCACAGAAAATTTATCGGAAGGAATTAAATGGCTCATTGAAGATGAACAACGGCTGAAAAGTTTAAACGAAATCTCCAGGAAAAAAGTAATGGAAAGTTTTACAAGTGAAATAGTTGGACTGGCTTATTTTAACCTTTACAAATCGTTATCCAATTCCATTTAATACATTACCCAATTCTTTGGCAATGTTTTTTCTATCATACTTTTTTACGTAATCAAATTTAGTCTTTAGTTTTTTTGATAACTCAAAAAACTCCTTTGCGCCATCTTTGTAAGAAAACAAACAACCCGCATTTGTTTCTTCAAGGATTCGCTTTACTTCATCATTATCATCGCCAAAAGCAATTATTGGTCTGCCAGTTCTAAGATATTCAAACAGCTTTCCGGGAATGTGGCGTTTTTCTGTTGCACACATTAACAAATAATTTGCATTACACATTTCCTGCAGTACTTGGTTATAAGGAAGGAATCCTAAATATTCGGTTCGTTCACCCAATCCTAATTCTTCCAACGCTTTTTTTATTACCGAACCCACCGTCCCAATAAATTTTAGTTTAAGATTTCGTCCATTCAAAATCTCATTCTTTATGGTTTGCCAAAACGGCAGTGGGTTCTGAAAATCAAAAATATTTCCTGCGTGAAGAATTATTTCCTCATTGCCATTTATTCCTGTTTGAATATTTGAAAAATCTTCTTCGTTATATCCCCAGTATAAAACAGAAGATTTCCCTTTTAACCACGGATATTTTTTTTGATATTCTCCATCAGAACTTTTAGTAACAAAAACAACATGCGCCGCTTTTTGCAGAACAGATTTTTCAAAATGGTTATCCAGCCAGAGAGTAATTCTGTTTCTCTTAAAGCCTCTGTAATATGAAATATCAACCCATGGATCAATAAGCACCGGCACATGCGGAATACGAAACAGTTTACTTATCTTTTTTCCAATTAAATGAGAGCTGTGCGGCGGACCTATTGATACAATTGCATCAACAGGATTTTTTGAAAGATATTCTTCTGCTGCTTTTACAGCTTGCCGGTACCACCCAATGCGTGCGTCCGGAACAAATAAATTCATCCGAATCCAGATGGAGAGTTTATGATTAAAGCTTTTGTTGGTTTTGGAAATCGTTTCAGAAGCAATCAATGGTTCGTCTGCACTTTTTCCTAAAAACTTTCTGTAGAAAACAAACGGGTCGAAGTAATTTGTTTTGATCACTTCAAGGTTTTTATCTACTTCATCCAGCATACTTTCATCTTTGGTAGAAAAAGTATCTTCGTTAACTGTTAGAACAACAGGCTGCCAGTTAAATTGCGGTAGATGTTTTATAATTTTTAATGGCCAGTGAAGCGAAGCTTTTCCCGAAGGGGGCCAAAAGAATGTTATGAATAAAACTCTTTTCATCTAGTAAAATTTTGTGTGTTTTAAAAACTACCCAAAGTTAATTTAGAATTATCATTTCTCCAAAGTGCCCGGTTTTTTTTTCATTATTCAGATTGATTTGTTAATTATTTTTTTTAGTTTGTACATAACAAAATTAAAAAAATTATGAACGATGGAAAATTAAAGTTACCAAACAGCACTTCTTTCTTTATAAATTCAATTGGAATTGTCGTAATCTTTATGGTTCTAAAAGAGTTACAGAACATTTTTATTCCTTTGCTGATAGCCTACTTCCTCTTTTTTGTTTTCTCTCCATTAAACACTTTGCTTGGTAAATATAAAATACCACTTTCCGTTTTAGTCATCCTGGATTTGCTGATTATAATCTTTCTGTTCGGAGGAATCACTTCTGTAATTATTGATTCCTTTAGCCGGTTTGTTCAGCAGCTTCCCCAATATGAATTAAAGCTTAACAGCATCGTATCATCAACTACACTTTCGTTGGGGATGAAAGATCCTAAGTTCACAAATTTCCAGGCTTCAAAATTTTTAAATGAAACAGATTTTAGTTTAATTGCCGGAAATCTTTTCTCCTCCACTTTTTCTTTTTTAGGAACACTGCTGTTTGTAATTTTCTTTTTCATCTTCGTAGTAACAGGTCATCAAAATTTTTACAAAGCTTTATCAAAAAGATATTTTAAGAATCGGCAGAGCGAAGAAGCTTTTTCTCTTAAAAAAGAGGAGAATTTTTTAAAAAATACTTTTAAAGAAATTACAGATCAGGTTCAGCGATATGTGCTTACAAAATTTCTTACCAGCGTTCTAAGTGGTGTAGCTGTAGGAATTATCTTGTGGATCTTTGGGGTTGATTTTTTAATTATCTGGGCGGCTTGCGCTTTTCTATTAAATTTTATTCCGGTTGTAGGTTCAATAATCGCCGTTGCTTTGCCTTCGATGATGGCGCTTGTTCAATTCGAGTCAGTATCCTATGCACTTATAATAGCGTTAATAATTATAGTTGTACAGAACATAATAGGAAATTTCCTGGAGCCAAAAATATTTGGAAACAAGCTGGGACTTAATCCACTTGTTATTCTACTTTCATTGCTGCTTTGGGGTTATATCTGGGGGATTGTTGGTATTCTGCTTTCCATTCCGTTAACTGCAATAATAAAAATTATTATCTCACGGTCAGAATCACCAAATCTTAAAATGTTAAATGATTTAATGAGTAGTTAGCTTTTTAATTAAAATAAAATTAGTGTGCGTTCCCTTCAAATGCAGAATCGGCTTTTTGTGTATGCTCAAGAGCGTTATCCAAACAGGCAAGAATATCGTTCACGTTCTCTATTCCAACAGAAAGCCGCACTAATCCATCCGTAATACCGGCTGCGGCTCGCGCTTCTTTACCCATCGATTGATGAGTCATACTTGCAGGATGCTGAATTAAAGATTCTACTCCACCAAGACTAACGGCAAGCTTACATAGTGTAACTGAGTTCATCATCTTTTCGCCAGCCTCATAGCCGCCTTTAACTTCAAAAGAAATTATTCCACCAAATCCATCCTGCTGTTTCTTTGCAAGTTCGTATTGTGGATGATTTGGTAATCCGGGAAATTTCACCCATTCAATTAAAGGATGTTTTTCCAAATGTTCTGCAACTGTTTGTGCATTCTCGCAATGTTTTTTCATTCGCAAGGATAAAGTTTTTATTCCTCTGTGAACAAGGAAAGAATTGAACGGATCAATAACTCCACCAAGCTGGTTAAGCACTTTTCTAAAATGTTTATACGTTTCTTCATCCTTCACAATAATAATTCCGGCAACAACATCTGCGTGCCCATTTAAAAATTTCGTCATACTGTGTAGAATTACATCGGCACCAAACTCAAATGGTCTTTGCAGTACAGGACTTAAAAATGTATTATCAACTACGAGCTTTGCTCCTGAGTTGTGCGCAATTTTTGCCGCTTCTTCAAGATCTGTAATTGAAAGTGTTGGATTGGCAGGTGTTTCTACATAAACTACTTTTGTGTTTGGCTTAATTGCCTGTTTAACCAATTCCAGGTTGGCTGTATCTACAAAAGTTGTTTCAACTCCAAAGCCAGCCAAAATTGTACTAAGGAGCGTGGTTGTTGGACCATACACGATAGAAGAACAAACAACATGATCTCCAGCTTTTAGCAGCGCGGCAAAGACCGTGTGAACCGCCGCCATACCGCTTGCACAGCCAAGCGCTTTATAGCCGCCTTCAAGCTGGGCAACACAATTTTCCAGCGCTTCAACAGTGGGATTCAACATCCTTGTATAAATGTATCCTTTTTCCTTTCCGGCAAAAAGATTTGCTCCATGTTGTGCAGATTCAAATTCAAATGTAGAAGTTTGATAAATTGGTGGAACCACTGAACCAAATTCATATTTACCAATTCCGGAGTGAACACATTTTGATTCGATGTTTAGCGAGGATGTATTTTTCATGAAATGCTCTTTTAATTCTAATTGATGGAAATTTCTTTACCGTGTTTTATAATCTCCGAAGCGAAAGGATTTGATTCATCAAAGTCAGCCGTCTCAATCGGGTGAGGTTCAATGCGGGTATCGATTTTTCTTGTTAAACGCAACAGCACCATTTGCGCTTCAATTAAATCAGGATTCCACTTGGGGGCAATAATAGCTAAATCTATATCGCTATATTCTTTAGGATTTCCTTTTGCAAATGAACCAAAGAGGTATGCTTTCTCGAAAAAAATATTTTGCGTTTTTAGAAAAAACAAATAGCGTTTGCTTATTTCTATTACTTCATCAATTCCTGTTTCAGCCAATCTCTTAATTCCTTTATTATTTCAGTATACTTTAATGTAAATTCTTGTGTACACTTTTTATAAAAATCAATCTTCTTTTCTTCATATCTCGTTTGAATATTAAATGAGGTTATATCAGCCAGCCACGAAAATTGTTCGTCTGTTAATTTAAGATTTGCGAGCTCTGCAAGTCTTTGTAGGTTATGTATTGGAGGCGGGTTTATTGAATTCAATTTTACAAATATCGCTTTAAGCAACTTCTCAATGACCAAATGCCCAATAAATAGCGACCAATCATATTGTTTGGAATTATAGTTAACTTCCATAGAAATGAAATTTCTATCGGAGGATTCAATCCAACTTTTAATTATTTCTTCTTTGCTCATTTTATTTATAAATCCAAACTCTCTTCAGCTTCTCCTGTTGTATCGTCTGCATCATTTTTAATTTCAGCTTTTCCATTCTCACCAAGATCTTCATCTTCGGATATTACTCTTGCAATGTCAGCAATCGAATCGTCTTCGTTTAGGCGGATCAATCGGACACCTTGAGTATTTCTTCCCATTACTCTAAGCTCTCTTACGCTTTGACGAATAACCATTCCGTTCTTTGTGATAATAACAAGCTCGTCATTATCATTAACTTCGCGGATCGCAATCATCTTTCCATTTTTATCGCTTGTCTTAATCGTAATAACGCCTTTTCCACCGCGATGTGTAATCCTATAATCTTCTATATCTGATCGTTTACCATAGCCTTTATTTGTTACCACCAATACTGTTGTAGCACGATTAATAACAACCAAACCAACAACAACATCTCCCTTACCTAAGCGAACTCCGCGCACGCCTGTTGCTGTTCTCCCCATATCTCTAACATCTTTCTCGTTAAAGCGGATTGCCATTCCATTTCGAGTTCCCATAACGATGTCGTTATTTCCTTCCGTCCTTTTTACTTCTATCAACCTATCGTTAGCATTCAGATTGATAGCTATTATTCCGCCTTTACGAACATTTGAGTAAGCAGAAAGAACTGTTTTTTTTATCGTTCCCTGCTCGGTAGCCATTATAAGGTATTTATCATCGCTAAATTCTTTTACTGAAACAAACGCAGTTATGTTTTCTTCTTTTTCTTTTTCAAGAAGATTTATAATTGATCTTCCGCGGGATGCTCTGCCGCTTTCCGGTATCTCATGAACCTTCAGCCAGTAGCATCTTCCTCTATCAGTAAAGAAAAGAATGTAGTTATGGGTAGAGGCGATGAACATATGTTCAATGAAATCATCTTCTTTTGTTCCTGCACCTGTTACACCTTTGCCGCCGCGTAATTGTCTGCGGTATCCACTAACAGGAAAACGTTTTATAAATCCGCTGTGCGAAATTGTAACAACAACATCTTCTTCTGCAATTATATCTTCAAGAGAAAACTCCTTGAAGTCTTTAATAATCTCCGTTCTTCTTTCATCGCCATATTTTTCTTTTAGTGCAAGAAGTTCCTGGGTGATAATGTAATATCTTTTTTCTTCGCTTTGAAGTATGTTGCGCAGTTTCTCAATCAACTTAATTACTTCTTTGTATTCATCTTCAATTTTCTTTCTTTCAAGTCCGGTTAACCTTTGCAGGCGCATGTCAAGAATTGCTTTAGCCTGAATTTCTGAAAGCTTGAATTTGCGCATCAAGTTATTTTTAGCGGTTTCAACATCGCGTGATTTTTTGATTGTATCTATAACATCATCAATATTATCCAGCGCAATAATGTAACCTTCTAAAATGTGCGCTCTTCTTTCAGCTGCATCAAGTTCATACTTTGTTCTTCTAACAAGAACAACCATCCTGTGGCTGATGAAATGCTGCATCATTTCTTTAAGAGTAAGAATTTTTGGCATTCCTTTAACCAGCGCAAGCAAAATTACACCGAAAGTAATTTGCATTTGTGTGTGCTTGAATAATTGGTTC
This sequence comes from Ignavibacteriales bacterium, assembly GCA_026390815.1. Taxonomy (NCBI): domain Bacteria; kingdom Pseudomonadati; phylum Ignavibacteriota; class Ignavibacteria; order Ignavibacteriales; species Ignavibacteriales bacterium. The sequence goes on from JAPLFH010000024.1 coordinate 61,846, forward strand.
AACACAACTTCCGGCTGTGCATCCCGTTTCAGCTCAATTACAATTCTCATTCCGTCGCGGTCAGATTCATCCCTGATATTTGAGATATCCGTAATCTTTCCTTCACGAACCAGATCGGCTATTTTTTCAATCAAGTTTGCTTTATTTACCTGGTAAGGAAGTTCGGTTACAATAATATTTTCTCTTTCGTTCTTAAGCGTTTCTACGTTAGCTTTTGCACGAACGATTATTCTGCCTCTACCAGTTGTGTATGCTTCTTTAACTCCTTCGTACCCAAAAATTATTCCTGCTGTTGGAAAATCCGGTGCGGTTATATACTTCATCAATTTTTCTACTGTAATTTCCGGGTTCTTGATAAGTGCAACTAAACCATCGATAACTTCTGTAAGATTGTGTGGAGGAATATTTGTTGCCATTCCAACTGCAATACCGCTTGCTCCATTTACTAAAAGATTTGGTAAGTAAGATGGAAGAACTGTCGGCTCTTGAAGTGATTCATCAAAGTTATTTGTAAAATCCACCGTGTTTTTTTCAAGATCGCGAAGCATCTCATCTGCAATTCTAGAAAGGCGTGCTTCAGTATAACGCATTGCCGCAGGGGAATCACCATCTACAGAGCCAAAATTTCCCTGCCCATCTACAAGCGGGTAGCGGAGAGAAAATTCCTGAACCATTCTTACCATTGAATCATAAACGGCGGTATCACCATGTGGGTGATATTTACCGAGAACTTCTCCAACTATTCTTGCGGATTTTTTATATGGGCGATTGTATGCCAATCCGAGATCTGTCATTCCGTATAATACTCTGCGGTGCACAGGTTTTAAACCATCTCGTACATCAGGCAAGGCACGGGAAACAATAACAGACATTGCATAATCGATGTATGAGGATTTCATTTCCTCTTCTAACGAAACAGGAACTATCTTTTCAAAAATTGTAGCCATAAAAATTTACTTTATTCTTATAAATGAATTAAACTTTATTTGTGATTTTTTTTTCGACGAACAAAAAAAGGTCGTTTACTTTTTCTAATATTTCTCTTCTATTTAATCCTTCTTCTTCAAAGAACAAATCATATCTGTATTCAACTGCAAAATCATTTAGAGCTTGCAAGTCCTCTAAATTGTCTGGAATCTCAAATTTATTTTCAAATATTTGATTGAACAATAAACTCAAGTCGTGTGTTTTTCTAAATTCAATTGCATTCAAACAAAGTAGCGCTTTAAGGCTTTTCTCAACAGCCTGTTGGGCATGAAACCCAAATACTTCATCATGAAACATCTCTTTGTTTTCCAACATTCCCTTTAATGCAAGAATATCTTTTCTGGCTAAAAGCAGTAGTTGCTCTGAATATTTTTTATCGCTCATATAATATTTTCCCATTTCTCAAACTACTGCCAATAATATGATTCAAGGAATCTTTCCAAAATTCAAATTCCTTTTCATCATATATCAAAATGTCTTTGGAAATTTTATATTTTGATAATTTTTCTCTGATTCTTTGAATTTCTTTTCTTCTGGATCTTTTCTTTGAGAAAGGACTTTTTTCAATAATCAACAAATCAATGTCAGAATTTTCATTTTCTTCACCTCTGGCAAAAGAACCAAAAAGAATTATTTTCTCGGGTTTTGCTTCGCTGACGATATCTTCAACAATATTTTTTAATGTTTCCGAATACATAATTTTATACTTTAATTTCTCTACACATCAAGATTTTTTACATACTTTGCGTTCTTCTCTATAAACTCTCTTCTTGGTTCAACCGCATCACCCATAAGTGTTTCAAAAATTTTATCCGCTGCTGCCGCGCTTTCAAGATTAACCTGAAGAACTGTTCGTGTTTCTGGATTCATTGTGGTTGACCATAGCTGCTCCGGATTCATTTCTCCAAGACCTTTATATCGCGAGACCTGAACTCCCTTCGGCGATCCTTCTTCATCAACCGCATCCTTATCATCATTTCCGCCACTTGATTTATATCTTTTTAAAATGATGTCTCTTTCTTCATCATCAAAAGCATAATTCTCTTCTTTCCCTTTTTTTATTTTATACAACGGCGGCTGAGCAATATAAATTTTTCCATCGGTTATCAAATCGTGCATATGTCGGTAGAAGAAAGTTAACAACAGCGTTCTGATATGGCTTCCGTCTACGTCAGCATCCGTCATAATAATAATTTTTCCATACCGAGCTTTCGATGAATCAAACTCCATCCCTATACCAGCGCCAATAGCCGCAATGATTGTTTTAATTTCATTACTTTCCAGAATTTTATTTAGCTTGGCTTTTTCTACGTTAAGAATTTTTCCTCTCAAAGGAAGTATCGCTTGAAACCTTCTATCGCGCCCTTGCTTTGCGGAGCCACCGGCAGAATCACCTTCGACTAAATAAATTTCACAATGCTCGGGATCGTTAATGGAGCAATCTGCAAGTTTACCAGGAAGGTGCATGCTATCAAGTGCATTTTTTCTTCTTACAAGTTCTTTTGCTTTTCTTGCGGCTTCTCTTGCTTCTGCGGCACGAAGGCATTTCTCAATTACTTTCTTACCGATGGCTGGATTTTCTTCAAGGTATTCTGATAGCTTTTCTCCAACAATAGTTTCAACAATCGATTTAACTTCGCCATTGCCAAGTTTAGTTTTCGTTTGTCCTTCAAACTGAGGTTCTGCTACTTTTACGGAGATTACTGCTGTTAATCCTTCTCTAAAATCATCACCTGATAATGTAATCTTTCCTTCTTTTAAAAGATTGTTTTTATAAGCGTAGTTGTTTAAGGTTCTTGTTAGTGCTGTTTTAAAACCGATCAAATGCGTTCCACCTTCGGCTGTATTTATGTTGTTCACATAGGAAAAAATATTTTCTGAATATGAATCGTTGTATTGGAATGCTATTTCCAGCGGTGTGTTTTCTTTTTCTCCTTCAATATAAATTGTCTTGTGAAGCGGTTCCCTTGTTTCATCAAGATATTTTACAAACTCAATCAAGCCGCCTTTAAAATGGTACGTGGCTTCTTCGCCGCCGTTTCTGGTATCAATTAATTTAATTACTACGTTTTTATTTAAATAAGCAAGTTCTCTCATTCTTTCTGCAAGAGTATCAAACTTAAATTTGAAACTCTTAAATATTTTAGAGTCCGGCAAAAAAGTTACAACAGTTCCTCTATCGTCTTTTTTTGCTTTCCCAACTTCTTTAACTGAATATTTAGGATCTCCTCTTACATATTCCTGGCGATATACTTTTCCATCTCTTGTTACTTCAACTTTCAACCATTCAGATAGTGCATTAACAACAGAAACACCAACACCATGTAAACCACCGGATACTTTATATGTTGATTTATCAAACTTTCCTCCGGCATGGAGCACCGTCATAACAACTTCAAGTGCTGAACGTTTTTCTTCCGGATGCATATCAACAGGAATGCCGCGCCCGTTATCTTCAACACTAATGCTTTCATCTTTATTAATCGTAACGATAATTTTATCTGCAAAGCCACCAAGCACTTCATCAATGCTGTTATCAACAACTTCATTTACTAAATGATGCAAACCACGCGCACCTACATCACCGATATACATTGCCGGGCGTTTTTGAACGGCTTCGAGCCCTTTTAATACATTTATATTTTTTGCGGTATAATCACCATCGTTCGTTACCTGTGTCAACTTTTCTCCTTTATATTTTTCAATTTCTATTAAACTGGCTTATTGAATATGATATTGTTCTAAGTATAATAGAATAATTTAACTACGCTAAAAATTTTACGGATTTAACCACGATCTCTCCGTAATGATCATTTATTCTTTCTACAATTATTTTTTGATGAAATTTTAACTCGCTGCGCCAAACAGAATTTTCAACTCTTAAAAAAAGAATTTCTTTTTCAAGCTTAACGGCACTGGCAATATTTTTTAAATCTGGAAATAAACTACCAAACAGACTTACAATATCCGACTGCTTTACAAAAATTCTAATATTGGCTAAAGCCTCATCTTTTTTAAACACTTCATTTATACTTCTGAAATCATGCATATGCAGCCGTTCCTGAATAAACTTTAATTACAAGGTCGCTATCAGATTTTTTTAAAAATGAAAAGTTTGAAAAATCAGTAAGCGTAATAAATGTTTGTCCAAGTTCACTTAAGTGTTGGCTAATTCTTGCCGATCTATATGCGTCAAGTTCTCCAAATACATCGTCCATTAAAAAAATCGGATTTCTTCCTATAGATTCTTTCAAATAAAAGTATTCAGCAAAACGCAACATAATTTGAAATGTTTTATGCTGACCTTGTGAACCAAATTTTTTTAAATCCATTTCATTTATTCTAAAAACAAAATCATCCCGATGCGGACCAACCAGGTTGGTTCCTCTTCTTATTTCATCTGGTAATTTCTGCTCTAACAATTTTTTATATTTAATATCGATTTCATCTTCAGAAACTAATTCGTTTAAATACTCGTAAAGAATTATCGGGTTTTCACTTCCTTCCATAATTGATTTGTATGAGTCTTTTACAAATATTGAAAACTCATTAACAAATTTTAATCGGTGCTTAATTAGTTCTGTTCCTGTTTGGATTAATTTTTCTGACCACGCATCTAATTGTAAAAATAAGTTCTTGTCATTTGTTTCTTTTATTTGATTTAAAAGCGCCGATCTATGTCTAAGTGTTTTATTATAATCTAAAAGCAGTTGTAAATAAGTTTGACTCGCTTGAGAAATTATTGAATCAACAAATTTTCTTCTTTCTGCTGGTGCTCCTTGTGTTATGCTGTGATCGGCTGGAGTTAAAATTACTATTGGATATTTTCCGATTATGTCTGCTGTTTTATAAATCTGTTTTCCATCGACAAATAAATTTTTTCTACCTTCTGACTGAGAATAAAATATTCTTACTTTATTTTCGGTCAGGTTGCTAAATAAACCGGTCACTTCAAAAAACGAGCTATTAAAACTAACAAATTCGCCATCAGCATTAGAATTAAAATTTTTTGATGTACACAAATAATAAACTGCTTCCAGAATAGTTGTTTTTCCCTGCCCGTTACCCCCGATTATGTAATTTATATTTTCAGAAAAATTTAGATTAGTGTCTTTATGTATTCTGAAGTTTTTAAGTACTATATTTTTTAATAACATTTTAACTATTTAAACGGACTGGCATTAATAGCATCACCAACTCTTCATCTTCTTTTGTTTTAACTGGTTCAACAATTACTGCTTTAGTTGGGGAGTGAAGTTTGAAAATTATTTCCTCTTCACCTTGTAGATGCCCAAGCATATCGTTAACATAAGTTGAATTGAATCCAATCTCCATTGGTTCACCGGCGTATTCGCATAAGATATTTTCTTTAGCGAACGAACCCTGATCTAAATCTTCTGCAGAAACTTCAACATTATTTTCGGTAATTGTAAATTTAACTTTACGTGAAGTAGTTGGAGAAAATAAAAGCATTCTTTTAATTGTGGAATGTATTTCTTCAGTTTTAATTTTTAATTTGTTTTCATTTTCAAATGGAATTACGCTGTTATAGTCTGGATATTTCTGACCGATTAATCTTGTTATAAATTCAATATCACCAACTTTAAATGAAATATGTGTTTTGCTAAGCAGCATTCTAACATCTTTCTCTTCCAATATTTTTATTAGTACGGAGATTGCTCTTTCCGGAATAATATATTGTTCTGTTAATTCTGTTTTAACATTTTTCTTTAGCAAATTAACTAATCTGTGTCCATCAGTGGCAACTATTCGCACACCTTCTTCAATAAACTCGAACAGTGTACCCATCATAGCAGGGCGCATATCTTCTTTACTCATTGCAAAAGCAGTTTGCTCTATCGCTTTTTTAAGATCACTACCACTAATAATTACTTCTCCTAAAGATTCTTTTTCGGTTACATTTTCTGGAAAGGTAGGTATGTCCGGAAATTCTTCGGGTAATAAATAGCTTATTGTGTAATAACCATTTTCTGTTTTAAGATTAATTTTGCCTGCTGGTGTAACTTCAAAATGAATTGTAGTTTCTTTTAACGAACGAACAATATCATAAAGTAATCTTGCTGGTATTACAATTTTAATATTTTCTTCGGAAACTACATTAAGCGAAGACTTAAGAGCTATTTCTAGATCAGTAGCTATAATGGCAAGTAATCCATCTTTCAAATCGAACAAAAAATTCTCTAAAATCGGCATTGGTGTACGAGAAGGAACAGCAGGAATAATTTTAGTTAGAAGTTTTTCAAGAGACTTACTGTTAACCTTAAATTCCATTATATTATCTCCGTTTTGACAGTTAAAATTACCGAATTTAGATAAGACATTCAATTTTTAATTAAGTAAAAACATATGAATTTTATACACACCTTTATTAATTTTCTTATATAAAAATATATTTGAATAAAGAATAATTATAAGAATACTGTTAATATGTTGATTGTATAAAATAGTTAAGTTTTTATTTCCTAAAACGATTTTTCTAACCAACCATTATGTTAGTAACTTGAATAAAAACACTTGGTTATTAACGGTATGTTAACAAGTATGATTTCTTAACTATTTATCCACTCGTAATTAACAGTTAACCAACACTCAATTCTATTCTGCTTTTAATTGAGTTAATGGTTTCTTTCAATGTTGCATCTGTCTCCATCAAGGTTTCTATGCTGTTATATGAGTGAATAACAGTTGAGTGATCTCTTCCACCAAAATGCAATCCAATAGTTTTTAAAGATGATTTTGTTAATTCTTTTGAAAGATACATTGCAATTTGTCTAGCTAAAGCAACTTCTTTTTTACGATTCTTATCCCGGATTTTATTTTCTTCAACGTTTAGTATCTCACAAACAACTTTAGTAATATATTCAATTGAAATATTTACTTTTCTATTGGTGGCTATTTCTTTAACAGTTTTTTTTGCTAATTCAAAATTAATTTCTTTAGAGTTCAAGGAAGAACTTGCCAATAATTTTATTAAGCAACCTTCCAACTCGCGAATATTGGATGTAATATTAGTCGCTATATATTCTATTATTTCTGAAGATAGAAATATTCCGTAGTTCTCACTTTTCTTTTTTAAAATGGCAATACGTGTTTCAAAATCTGGTGGTTGAATATCAGCTGACAATCCCCATTGAAATCTTGAAATTAGTCTTTCGTTTAATCCTTTCAGATCTTTTGGGGGTTTATCGCTCGAAAGAATAATTTGCTTGCCTGATTGATGAAGCGTATTAAATATTTGAAAGAATAAATCTTGAGTCTTTTCCTTTCCGATAAGAAATTGAATGTCATCAATAATCAAGACATCCATGTTTTTATAAAAGGCGGAAAATTCATTAACAGTATCCGATTGAATGGACTCAACAAACTCTACGGTAAAAGTATCAGCAGAAAGGTAGATTGTTTTTTTGTTTGGCAGTGTGTTACAAACTCTGTTTCCAATAGCTTGAATTAAATGAGTTTTGCCTAATCCAACACCACCATAAATAAAGAAAGGATTAAAAGACGTTTCTCCAGGATTATCAGCAATAGCTAAAGCAGCAGCTCGTGCTAATTGATTTCCTTCACCTTTTATGAAATTCTCAAATGTATAACGAGGATTTAGATATGATTCAAATTGTTGTTTATCTTCTATGGGCAACTTAACTAGTTTAATTTCTGGGGCAGTGGAACGTAGAACTTCATCATCGTTATAAACATGTTCCTGCTCGGTAGAAATTACATAAATGAGTTTTGTTTCTGAACCAAATACCTGAAGCAATGTTTTGTTTATTAAAGTATTATAATGTTCATCAATCCATTCAATAAAAAAATTATTAGGAACCTGAATCTTAAATGTACTGTTTTCTACTTGAAGCGGTTTAATAGGTAAAAACCAAGTATTATAACTTAAAAAAGGTACGTTTTCTTTTATTATTTTAAGACACTCTTTCCAGACTAATTTGGAATCATTACCGCTTACAAGAGAAACATTTTCCATAGTTATCAACAATTAAGTAAAGTATTTCTGATAAAAATCAAGAAAATTTTAGGGACAAATTTATAACAATAAAATCCGTAAACAAATTGTTAACAATTAACACCAACACATAAACGATAATATTTTAACGGTTTAATTGCCGTCGCTTTTGAATAATCACCACAAAGCCATCTCTTAAATGTATTGGAAAAACATTTTTTATAATGTGAAACCGTTCCACATAGCACCAGTATTAACAAGTTATCAACATTGTCTTTGTCGTTTTATATCAGTAAAAAAATAGAGACAATTAGTTTTGAGAGCAAATTAATTTTGATGTTTTAATTAAAATATTTTTCTTACAAAGAAGAAATGGAGAGACTTTGTTCAAACAATGATATATTTTTATGAGAGTAATTATAAGGAAAAATAATTGGATCGAGTAAAAGTTGTTATAACCGGTGGAGCAGGTTTTATAGGTAGCCATATTGCTGAATATTGGATGAAAGAAAATGCTTCAGTTCATATAATAGATGATTTAAGATCGGGGTTTAAAAGAAATATTCCCCAATCTTCATTTGTAAAGTTTTATCAGGGTAGTATTACAGATAAAAAACTAGTTGAAAAAGTTGTTGAAGGAGCAGATTACATTTTCAACCTTGCGGCATTGGTAAGCGTTCCAGAATCAATTATTAAACCAAAAGAATGCATTGAGATTAACGTAATTGGCTTATTAAATATATTAGATGCCGCTAAAGCTGCGGGTGTAAAAAAAGTTGTTCACAGTAGTTCGGCAGCTGTTTATGGTGATAATTCAGAATCGCCTAAATTCATATTTATGAAACCACAACCAAAAACTCCTTATGGAATAACTAAGTTAGATGGCGAATATTATTGCCAAATGTATTTTGAAAATTTTGGCTTACGAACAACATCTTTACGCTATTTTAATGTTTTTGGTCCAAGGCAAGATCCAAAAAGTCAATATGCGGCTGCAATTCCTATCTTTATAAACAAAGCGCTTAAAAATGATCCTATAGAAATTTTTGGAGATGGTGAACAAACAAGGGACTTTGTTTTTGTTAAAGATGTAGTTTTTGCAAATGTATTAGCTGCACAAAATGAAATTTTTAATGGGACATTGAATATTGCAAACGGTTCTTCAATATCTATTTTAGAAATTGCAAAATTAATTATTAAAGAAACAAACAGTAAAAGCAAAATTGTTTTTAAATCTGAACGCCCGGGAGATATTAAACATAGCCTGGCATCTATTAAAGATACTGCTGAAATTCTTAATTTTGTTCCAAAAGTCGATTTAATGCAAGGATTGAAAGAAACGATAAGATATTTTTTACAAGCAACATCATAAAACATGAAAGATAGAAAAATAAAGTTCTATATGGTAAGTCTTTAAACCTTGTAACTTTACCTGTATATGCGTATTTTTTGAACCTTTAGAAGATAAGGTAAAGATTATGAAGAGAACATTTCAGCCTAGTAAAAGAAAAAGAGTGAATAAACACGGATTTAGAGAACGAATGAGCACTAAAAATGGACGTGCAGTTCTTTCTAGAAGACGTGCAAAAGGTAGAAAAAAATTAACAGTAAGTGACGAGAAATAATAGTCTTGAAAAATTTTGGTCTTTCTGCTAATGAAAGAATCAAGAAAGCAAAAGACTTTAGAAAAATTTATCTTGATGGTAAAATTGTTTACTCAGAAGATCGAAAACTTAAAGTAACATTTTTAATAGAAACCAATCAAGATAAACCAATTGTTAAAATTGTTGCAGCAGTTTCTAAAAAAGCCGGAAAAGCAGTTTGGAGAAATAGAATTAGGCGGTTAATTAAAGAATCTTACCGTCTTAACAAACACGGATTCCTGGAGGCTTGCAAAGAAAAAAAATTATCACTCTTTTTAATTTTTACACCTTTAGGTTATTCTCGATTAGTAAATAAGAAAATAAAACTTAGAGAGATAATGCCCGGCGTAATTGATATTCTTATCAAATTAAAGTCGGGCTTGTAAGATGCGTTTCGTTTTTGTTTACTTTATAAAAATATATCAGAAATTAATATCGCCCCTGTTTCCTCCTTCTTGCCGATTTTATCCTTCTTGTTCTGAATATAGCAGACAAGCATTTGAAAAGTATGGCGTCTTTAAAGGAGGATATAAATCTGTTTGGCGTATTTTAAGATGTAACCCATTTAACAAAGGTGGTTACGATCCTTTATTATAATTTGGAAATCTAATGGATAAACAAACAACCATAGCCTTTGTCATAATTGGTGCAATCTTAATAATATGGCTTTACTTTAATAATCCTGAGCCTCCAAAGCAGGATATTAAGAAAGGACAAGATACCACACTAATAAATGTTGAAAAACAAGCGAAGGAAGATTTACTGGTAAAAGATAAACCAATTCCAGCAAATACTGCTGTACAAAAAGATACCTCCTACCTCGGGAAAATTTTCAACCAGTCTGTGGATAGTGGAAAAACAATAACGATTGAAAACAGTTTAGTAAAACTGGAATTGAACAGTACCGGTGCGCGCATTAAGAGATATTTCCTAAAAAAATACAGAACCTGGTACGCAAAAGACGAAAAAGATTTTTACCATAATCATGTTCAGTTAGTTAACGAAAAAAGTGACGGTGACTTTAATCTTGTATTTGTCTCCAAGGATGGAAAATTAGTAAATACAAGTGAGGCTAACTTTAACACCGATGCAAACAATTTTTATTATAATTTAGGTGAGAAAGATTCTTTAAAAATAGGATTTTCAATTCAGATAGGAAAGAATAGTTTTATAAAGAAAACGTATTTCTTTAAAGGAAATGATTACGCCTCCAGGTGCGATGTTGAAATGATTAATATGGAAAACATCATAAGCAATTACCGGTATGATGTTGTTTGGGGAAATGGAATTAATTTTGTTGAACATAATTCTACTGACGAAGCAAATTATTCTAACTCCAGTTTGTTTTCTGCTGGTGAAGAAACGATTGTAAATGCATCTAGTCCAAGCGAAACAGTTAATAAAGAAGTTAATGGTAAAGTTGAATGGATCGGTGTTCGAAATAAATATTTTGCTGTTATAATCGCTCCGGATAAACCAAACGAAGAGGGTGGCGCTTCAATTGAAGGAAAGCAAAAGCCAGTTGGCGGCGGAGTTATTGAATATTATGATACAAGACTTAAAATTCCGTTCGAAAATAAAAGTTACCAGAAAAACTCCTTTTTAATTTATATCGGACCAGTCGAATATGATATCCTAAAAACTTTTGGTAAAAAATTTGAAGCCATCGTGGACTTTGGAAGTTTTTTTGGTTTAAAATTTCTTATAAGACCAATTTCTGAATATGTACTTTTGCCGCTGTTTAAATTTCTCCATCTATTTATACCAAATTACGGAATTGTGATTATTGTATTTTCACTGATTATAAAAGTGGCGCTTCATCCTTTAACCAAAAGCAGTTTGAAATCGATGAAGAAAATGCAGTTACTGCAACCTAAAATTGCAGAGCTAAAAGAAAAACTTAAAGATGATCCACAAAAATTAAATAAAGAAACGATGAAACTATATTCCACATACGGAATAAATCCCGCAGGTGGATGTTTGCCAATGGTTTTACAAATGCCAATTCTTGTTGCATTGTGGGGACTGTTCAACGTAGCCATCGAACTGAGACAAGCTCATTTTATGCTGTGGATAAACAACCTGTCTTCCCCGGACGTTATTGCTACACTACCTTTCAGGTTGCCGATTTTCGGAATAAATCAGATTAGTGCACTACCGTTAGCGCTTGGAATAACAATGTTTCTCCAGCAGAAAATGTCTATAAAAGATCCAAGCCAGAAGGCGCTTGTTTATATGATGCCCGTGCTTTTCACTTTAATGTTTATGGGCTTTCCTTCAGGATTAAACCTTTACTATTTTATGTTTAATTTATTTTCGATAGCACAACAGTATTATGTTAACCACCATCATTCAAATATTGAATTGGTACCTGTTAAAAATCCTAAAAAGTCTGGTGGATTTATGTCTAAGTTAATGGATGCGGCAGAAAAACAATCGCAAAAGACGGCTAAGAAAAAATAGTATTTTGTGTTTTAAAAAAAAGATTGTTGGGAAATTAAAGCATACTAACTTTGGGCAAATAGGTGTGCTGGTAGTTTTGCTATAATATAATTTTATCGCTGAGTAAAATAGTTTGCCAAAATATAATCTCAGAAAGCATTGTTGGTTTAAGAAATACTTCGTAAAAAGGGTTCAATAGCAATTCAAAACTGCTTTTATATTAAATGATAAAACTGTTTAAAATATTTTTATCAACGCTCCTAATAGTTGCCGGTTCAATTTTCCCACAGAATAAAAGTATTATTTCTTTAGATTATACTTACAAAAAAATCCCTTTCGGGCTAACTCAAAAAGTAATAAAACAAGAGCCAACAGTTTCGTTAGTGCTTAGCGGTGGAGGCGCAAGAAGTGTTTCTCAAATAGGTATACTCCGTGCTTTTGTAGAAAAAGAAATTCCAATAAATAGAATAGTTGGAACAAGTATGGGTAGCATACTTGGTGGATTCTATGCTGCGGGATATAATATAGATGCGTTGGATTCCATAGCCTCGTTAATCCCCTGGGATGAAATTTTAAAAATTAAAAGCTCCTCTAACAGAAAAGATCTTTTTGTCGATCAGAAAATTACAGAAGACAAAGCTTTATTTGTTTTGCGTCTTGAAGGGTTAAAACCACTACTTCCAACTTCAGTTAATACTGGCGAACTATTATCAAGTTATTTGAACCTGCTTACTCTAAACGCACCAATTCATACCAGATCTAACTTTGATGAATTAAAAACAGATTTTAATGCTGTCTGCACCGATTTAATAACCGGAAAAATGGTTGTATTAAATAAGGGTTCATTAAGTCTGGCAATGCGCGCAAGTTCAAGCATATCGCTATTAGTTGCTCCTGTTAAAATGGATACATTACTCCTTGCTGATGGTGGCTTAGTGGCAAATATCCCCGTTAAAGTTGCAAAAGATTTGGGAAGCGATTTTATTATTGTCTTAAATACTACTAGTCCGTTGAATACAGCCAAAGAATTAGCTTATCCCTGGAATGTTGCAGATCAAATTGTAAGTATTCCAATGCAACTTTTAAGTATACAGCAGCTTCAATACGCAGATGTAGTTATTGCACCGGACCTGGGGAGGAAAAAGAATAACGATTTTACAAATCTGGATTCTTTAGTTAACGCAGGTTATAAAGCAGCGCAACCGATGCTTAATGATATTGAGCAAAAAATAAGGTTGTTATTCAGAAAAAAAATTGACGAAAAAGAGTTTTACTTAAAAAAAGTTTTTTACAATGAAAATGCTCTTCCTATCGAAAGACCATTTCTTTTAAAATACTCGCATAAAGATTCTGTAAGTAATTATGAAATCCTGGACGACATTTACACTCTCTTTAAGTCGGGCGATTATGATGACGTTTTTGTTGAAACACAACCGGTTGGTGAAGGAACAGAAGTAAGATTTATACTTAGAGAAAACACCAAAATAAAAAATACTTTAGTTGATGGTATATCACTTTTTCCTAAAGAACAAATAGATTCGATTTTAATTGATTTGCAAAATCAACCATATAATGCCGGGAAGATTTCTAAGAAATTAATTGTAATTCTAAATCTATATCGTAAGCGCGGCTACTCACTTGCAGAAGTTGAAAACATTTTTTTCAATAAAGAAGAAGGTTCACTCGAAATAAAATTTTCAGAAGGAAAAATTTCAAGGATAGAAGTAGAGGGAAATAAAAAAACGGCATTCTGGGTTATCCGAAGAGAATTACCATTCAATGCGGGTGAACTATTCTCTTATCAGAAAGTCGAAAAAGGACTTTCTAATTTAAGAAGCATAAATTTGTTTAATGATATAAATCTTGTTGTTGAAAAAGAGGGAGAAGAAAATGCGCTTCACTTTATTGTTGATGAAAAACCCTCCCAATTAATAAGATTTGGGTTACGTATTGATAACGAAAACCTTACACAGGTAAATGTTGATGTACGAGATGAAAACTTTGCAAAATCAGGGACTGAACTTGGACTGATGTTTGGTGGTGGTTTAAGAAATCGTTCATTTATTTTGGAACATAAAGCGAATAGAATTTTTGATACGTATCTGACTTATAAAGTGAGGGCTTTCTATGAATTTAATGATGTGTTTGTTTATAAAGATGATTCTTCCTTTTCGGATCGGAAATTTTCACGTTCAGAAAATGGGGAATATCGTCAGATTTTTAAAGGATTTTCTATTGGTTTAGGCGCCCAGGTTCAGCGGTTTGGAAATCTAATTTTTGAGGGCAGGTACCAGTGGGATGAGATTAAAAATAAACAAGATTATAAAGGGGATATTTACAAGAAAAAATTAGTCAGTCTTCTAATTTCATCAACCATAGATTCGCAGGATAAATATCCTTTTCCTGGTAAAGGAATGCTGGTAAAAGCCTTTTACGAAACTGCCCAAAAGCTGCTTGGTGGTGATGTTAGCTATACAAAATTTTATTTTGATTATCATGGTTTTTTATCATTATATGACTCGCATACAATAATCCCAAGACTTACAATTGGAGTTGCAGACAACACCCTACCGCTAAGCCAGCAGTTTTCTTTGGGTGGGCAAAATTCATTTTTTGGTTTGCGGGATTATGATTACAGGGGAAGGCAAATCTTTCTTACATCACTTCAATATCGGTACAAACTTCCCTTCAGCGTTTTCTTTGATTCATATATTAGTTTCCGATATGATTTGGGTTCTGTTTGGACAGATAGAAAAGAAATTAGATTTAAAGATCTTAGACATGGTGCCGGTGCAACTTTATCCTTTGATACACCGCTTGGTCCTGCGGATTTTTCCGTTGGTAGAAGTTTTTTATTTAAAGGAAATTTGAGCGATAGGATAAAATGGGGTACCGCTTATTTCTACTTTACGATTGGTTATTATTATTAGGATCAGCGATTAATGTTCGGTTAATAATTAATCGTAATCACCAAATTATAATTTCTCAATCTCAGTTTCTGCCCGTATCCAATTCAACAATTATATGGCTACTTTTCTTTCTTAGCAAAGATGGCGGAAAGTGTAAGATATTTCTTCTTTAAAGCAGGTTCCTCTATCTTATCATAAAAATCTGCAATTGCAACACAAAGTTTACTTTTGGAATTTACTTCTAACAATCCTTTTTCACACAATGGCTCTATATGTATTCTGGGCGGAAAGTCCAAATCGTTGTTGTACATTTTTAAAATTGCAAGATAAGAAAAATGTTCCTGGGGATTTACCTGAATTGCCTTTTTATAATATTCAAAAGCGGAATCCAAATTATCCGTTGTCGGGTCGCTTTCCAGGATGCTCCCTGTCCACATAAAAAGTTCAGAAGAAAGATCAGGAAATTCTTCGCAGAGTTTTTCAGTAAACAGTTTAACTTCATCAGTTGTAAGGACAATATTACCTAATAAAATTTTATAAGTTTGGGCATCGTGGAGTTTTAGTTGTAGTGCTTTCTGTAATGTATCGAACAATTCATTTGAGGAAGTTGATTCTCTAAAAATTTGCTCAATTGCTTTTTTAATTTCTTCCATAACAATTATTATTATAGCGGAGTAATTAGACCTAAACCACAAATAATATAATCAATTCTTGGTAAATCCAAAACAAATGGATATAATCCTAAACGATAAAAAAATAATTTTTACTGTAACAATTTTAATGTTTATTTCGTCTCTTATAATGCAATATGATTAAATCATTACGATATAAAATAATTCTTCAGCAGTTCAAGAATAAGGTATATAGTTATTCCTACTATATTCTTAGAAACAGAATGGATGCGGAAGATGTAACCCAGGAAGTTTTGCTGATACTTTGGCAAAATATAGAAGATATAAATCTTAACGCAGTAAAAACTTGGATTATGAGAACAACTTACAATAAGTGCATAGATTATTTGAGAAAAAGGAATGTGATGTTCAGAAAAGAAGAGTATTTAGATGATGATCAGGTGGAATTTATTCGCGATTCAAGTGGCTCCCAACAACCGGACATACTTTTTGAAAAGAAGCTTTTGCAGAGTAAAGTATTAAACGCTATTGATAAATTATCAGAAGAGCAGAAACATATTTTGGTATTATATGAAATCCAGGGTATGAAATACAGAGAGATAAGTGAAATTATGAAAATACCCATCAACACAATTAAAGTTTATATTCTACGAGCAAGACAAAATTTATTAAAAGAATTGAAAAGGGAAGAAGTTTTTAATGTCTGAAGAATGCAAACATATTTTTATTCCAATAATTAACACTGCATATGGCGACGCTTCGATTATTCAAAGGTTAAAGGTCTTCCATCATTTAAAAAAATGCAGTAATTGTAAATCGTTATATCTCGAGCACAAAATTGCTGCTGAAGCGTTGCATGTACTGCCAGAAATGGAATGTCCGGATTCTATTATACAAAAAATAGAATCGAGAATTGGAGAAAGGAAATTCGAAGCAACATCATTTCTTGTAGATTTTTATTCTATCTTCACAAGAGTTTCATATAAAACAGCAATAGTAAGCGTGGTTACTATTGCTGTTTTGGTTGTTTTTGCTATTTCTCTTAGAAACAATAATAAAAGCAATGATGCAACAAAATATTCAACTTTAGAAGTTGAGCACGCAAACGAACAAGCAAAGCAGGCACTTGCACTGGTTGGCAAAGTGCTTAACTCAACTCAATCCAGATTGGAGAAAGAGATTTTAACAAAACAGGTAGCAAATCCTTTAAATAAAAGTTTAAATGCAATAAATGATTTATTCAAATCAGGAGAAAAAAATGAAAAGAATTAATTTAATTTTTCTAACGATAATATTTTCTTCACTTCTTTTATTTGGGCAGGAAGATTATAAAAAACTTGATGGGTATGTAGATTTTGGCAGCTTCGAAGGTTTATACAATCCCGAAGAGTTTACGGAGGTAAACATAGAAGCTCCATTACTAAGCTTAGCTTCCAAAGCTTCTAAAAATAAAGATCAGGAATTGGCAAACTTACTTGGTAATCTAAAGCTGGTAAAGGTTTACACATTTCAAATTGCTGATAGTAAAGAAGCAGATGTAACACAGAAAATGATTCGCATTACAACTAAACTTACCTCCGATAATTGGGAAAGAATAGTTAAGGTTAAAGAAAAAGGCGAAGAAGTAAATGTCTATTTGAAAAATGTTAACGAAAATATTGTCGGTGTTACTGTGCTAACTATGGAGAAAGGCGGACAGGCGACATTTGTAAATATTGTTGGCAATATCGATTTAGAAGCAATAAGCAAGTTATCTGATAAATTTAACATTCCGGATTTAGACCAATTTAAAAAGAAAATTAAATAGCGGGTGTTTTTATGAATAAGAAAAAAGCTATTAAAATTGTCCTGCTGCTCGCTTTTTCATTTCTGCTTTTTGGCTGTTGGGGAGTAGATGGCGAATTTAAGCATATGAGAAATGAAATCTTTGATGAAATGAATTATAAAGATTTTGATAGAGAGTTAGAATACTCCGTTAGTGGCTTCGAAATTTTATTAGCAAGCAAGTTAGCCAAAATATCAGATCGTACTTTCGATCTTGAAATTTTGCTCGACAAAATTTCCAATGCTCAAATTGGTATTTATAATTTAAATGAGAACGAAAAAATTACTTTGAACTCATTTACTTCTTTTGAGGAAAGAATCAGGCAAAGAAACTGGGTTAAATTAGTAAAGAGTTGTGACGGGGAAGAACTTTGCTTTGTTTATGTAAACATGAAAAATCCAGATCGTATAAAGGATATTTTGGTTTTATCAGTTGAAAACGAACAGATGGTTATTGTTCAAGTACATGGCAGACTGGAAGAACTTGTAGAGCAGTTGATTAAAAAAAGGGGAATAAAAGTTTAAGTACTCAACAACCTTTCCCATTACTTTTCGTCTAATAAATCAAAAGTAAAAGAAAGGTTCTTATGAGTAAAATTTTTAATGCGGTACTTTTATTTTATTTCTGTTTTTTTCTCCAGTATAAATTATTTGCTACTCCTGAAAATACTACCAGGGTACAAGCATACCATACAACAGAAAAAATTACAATTGATGGTAAACTTACTGAGTCAGTCTGGCAAAATAATCCCATTGAAGATTTTACACAACGGGATCCGAAGGAAGGAGATAAGCCAACTGAAAAATCTTATGTGTGGTTTGCTTACGACGAATCTTATTTTTATTGTTCAGCAAAATTAAATGACTCTCATCCCGATTCAATCCATGGAAGATTAGCCAGAAGAGATGATATGGAGGATTCGGATTGGTTTGGTATTGCAATAGATTCTTACCACGATAGAAGAACAGCTTTTTACTTTGTAGTAAATCCCGCCGGTTCCATAGAAGATGGTTTATATTACAACGATAGCTGGAGCGATGATTCCTGGGATGGTATTTGGGATTGCGCTTCCTCAATTGATTCGGAAGGCTGGAATGTTGAAATGAAAATCCCATTTTCGCAGTTACGTTTTAATAAAGCCGAAGAAATGGTTTGGGGAATTAATATTGCCCGCAAGATTGTTCGCAAAAACGAAGAAGATCATTTTGTAATGGTTCCAAAGAAAGAGAGCGGATACGTTTCTCACTTTGCACAATTGGTTGGATTAAAAGGTATAGAACCGAAACAGCGAGTAGAAGTTTTACCTTACCTTGTACAGAAAGCGCAATATTTAGTTCATGATATAAATGATCCATTCTATAAAAGCAACCAATACAGGACGATGCTTGGAGCGGATATTAAACTTGGCTTGGGAAGTAATTTAACATTGGATGCAACAATTAATCCTGACTTTGGACAAGTAGAAGTTGACCCTGCTGTAGTTAATTTATCCGCGTTCGAAACATATTTTGAAGAGAAGCGCCCGTTCTTTATAGAAGGATTGAACATTTTTAATTTTGGCACTAACGGGGCAAATAGTAACTGGAATTTTAACTGGGGGAATCCGGAATTCTTTTATTCCAGAAGAATTGGACGAACTCCGGAAGGAGATGCCGGTGAAAATGATTATGTTAATTTTCCAACCGAGACTCGAATACTTGGCGCAGCTAAAGTTAGCGGTAAGATAGGCGATACTTGGTCGTTTGGTGCTGTTGATGCTGTTACCGAAAGAACTTTTGCAAAAACTGATTTACTGGGCAATAGAGCAGAAGTAGAAGTTGAACCATTGACTAATTATGGAATTCTACGGGTTCAAAATGAATTTAATTCCGGCAAACAATCTCTCGGATTTATAGTCACTTCTGTAAACAGAGATCTGCAAAGCCCCGAATTGAAAAATAATCTTAGTAAACAAGCATATGCATTTGGAGTTGATGGGTGGTCTTTTCTTGATAGTTCGGAGACTTATGTTTTAACCGGATATGCAGCCGGCACATATGTGCAAGGTTCTAAAGATTATTTGATCAAATTACAAGAAGCACCTCTAAGATATATGCAGAGACCAGATGCCAGGTATGCAAAGCTGGATAGTAATCGTACTTCGCTTTCTGGATTTATAACACGGTTTGCGTTAAACAAACAGAAAGGGAATTTTTATATAAATAGTGGAATTGGGGTTGTGTCGCCTGGATTTGAATCCAATGATGCTGGTTTTCAGTGGCGGGCAAATACAATAAACTCACATTTGGTGATTGGATATAAATGGTTTGAGCCGGATAATATTTTCAGGAATAAAAATGTTTTTGTTTCGCATGCAAGAAATTATGATTTTGATGGCAATATTGAAAACAATTTTTGGGGCTTATTTACCAACGTCCAATTTTTGAATTATTATGGATTTAGTTTGCAGATGTTTTATGGTTTGGAAAATTTTTCTTCCCGCTTAACACGTGGGGGACCTTTAGCCAAAAATCCACCTGGTTATGAACTTAGCTTTAATGGCTATAGCGATAGCAGAAAGCCAATTGTCTCTGAGGTTTTCGGTTATTATTCCGGCGATGATTTTGGAAGCAAATATTTTAATGCAGGTTTGAATATTGAATGGAAACCAACTTCAGCGTTAAACATTACTATCGGTCCGTCAATGGATAGGAATCTTGAAAAAGTGCAATGGGTAACTGAAATTGATGACCCGGTAGCAACTGCAACATATGGCAAAAGATATATTTTTGCAGAGATGAATCAAAAAACTGTTGCCGGAAATATTAGAGTAAATTGGACGTTTACCCCAAAACTTACTTTGCAGCTTTATCTTCAGCCATTAGTTTCTGTTGGGGATTATAAAAACTTTAAACAGTTGGCGAAACCTAAAACAAAAGAATATAATGTGTTTGAAAAAAATGGTGCAACCATAAATTATAATAAAGATACAGAGGAGTATACCATTGATCCTGATGGTTCCGGTAGTGCGGCAAATTTTAGCTTCAACAATCCAAATTTTAATTTCAAATCCATTAGGGCAAATTTAGTTTTACGCTGGGAGTTTCTCCCCGGTTCTGCTTTCTATTTTGTATGGCAGAATTTCAAAGAAAACTATGACAATCCGGGAGAGTTCTCCTTCCGTAGAGATTTTAATAATTTGTTTAAGTCACAACCAAATAATATTTACCTGGTTAAATTTACGTATTGGCTGGATGTTTAATAATTAAAAATTGCTATACTTAAAACTACAGTTGCCAGAAAAAATGCAAGCAGAGAAAAGAAATATAAAATGGATAGGAAAAAAGATTTTATAACAGCAGAAAATCGTTTTTGAGTAAATACTTTTCTGAGCGACTTATAAAGATATATGAGCATCCAAAGTAAAAAGCAAATCAAAACATAAATATTTATTCCTGCCATAGAAATTAGAATGAAAATAAAAAGCGCAAGGAAAAGAAAGCTGTGAAAATGTATAGAATAGATTAAGTATTCAAAATAATAGCTTTTTCTTTTCTTGTGAAAAAGAAAAACCAGCCAGCCAAAGAAAGGCATTAATATAAAAATCATGTACGAAATATTTTTAACCAGGGAGTGTCCAAACTCCTTGCCACTGTCATTAGAGAGATTCCAAAGTTTATGGATAAGGTATTCCGCAAATCCCCCTTTCTCTATTTTCCTTATAGTAAGCAGGGAATCAAGTTTCGATTCTTTTAATCCAGTCAGTTCGAGAGAGGTTATTGAATAAATCTCGAAATCAAATTTTGATGTGCTTTGATTTGAGGGGGATTTACTCGGAAGGATGCTGATGGTAATAAGAAATAAAAAACTGATAAAAACATATAACCGCAAGGGGGGAACATAACGAACTCTTTTTCCCTGGTTATACTGTAAGGTTAAATGCCCAGGTTTAAATAGCAGTACCAGAAATGTCTGGAATGATTTTGTGTCAAAATGAATTGTTCCTTCGAGCAGCTCTAGAAACATATGCTTAAGAGGAATATTATAATTGTTATTTTCTTGACCGCAATGAGGGCAATAATTATTTGCATCGTTAAAAACATAACCACAATTAAGACAATCTTTTGATTTATTTTTTATATGCGCCATTTTTTAGTGCTGGGTTGTGCAAAATTATTATAATTGCTCTTTTTCTACTTCCGGTTCGATGTGAACGGTTACATTTATGTTTTCTATTTTTTGAAGGATAGCCTCTTCCACTTTGTGAGATATTTTATGAGCTTGATCGATACTTAATTGTTTATCAACATGAATATTCAGTTCAACAAATTTATATGGACCACTTTCTCTAACACGAACATTGTGAAATTTGATCACTTCTGGAATTTCATTTATTATTGATGAAATCCTTTCATTCAAACCTTCCGGAGCTTTATCAATTAAAGTATCAAACGAGCGCTTTCCTAAACGAAAGCTAATTACCAAAACAATTATTGCAACGATTAATGCAGAAATGGAATCAGCATAATAAAACTGAAAAGCGGCTCCTACTAATCCAATAAGAACTACACTGGAACTCCAGATATCAGTTGAAAAGTGTAGTGCGTCTGCTTCCAAAGCCTGGCTGTTGTGCTTCTTTGCAACCCGGTAAAGCGCCTTTGATCTGGAAACATCAATAATAATTGAAGTAATTATAACAATGAAACTCCAGATAGTAACTTCAATTTCAACTTTACCCGTAACTAATCTTTTAACTGCTTCATATATAATCCAGGCACAGGTTAATAAAAGTAAAAGAGTTTCAATTAGTGCCGAATAATTCTCAATCTTTCCATGTCCGTAGTTATGATCGCTGTCGGCTGGTTTATCGGCAAACTTAACGGCAAATAGAGTAATTGTTGCGGCGACAAGATCCAGACCCGAATGCATGGCTTCGGATAATATTCCCAAGCTTCCGGTTAGAAAACCAATCAACAGTTTAAATGAAGTTAAAAATACCGCTGCAATAACTGAAGTTAATGCAATCTTTCTTTTTTCGTAAGCGGCTATTTTTTCAGTTGTCATAAATTAAAATGGTCGGATATATTTTTTTATCCGACCAATTCCTAAAAAATAGTATAAGTGAAAAATGTTTTTATACTTTACTTAATCAAACTTAGCAATATTGAAATACTAATACAACAAGACTAAAAATCATCCGGAAGCTCTGCAAGCTGAGCGGCAGTATAAACCGGTCCATCAATACATACGTAAGTGTTGCCAACATTGCATCTACCGCATTTACCCAACCCGCACTTCATTCTGTTTTCAAGCGTTGTAACAACCTGGTTTTGTTTAAAGCCAAGCTTTTCTAAATTTTGAATAGTATACTTTATCATAATTGGCGGACCGCATGTAATTGCAACTGCGTTGTCTGGCGATGGAGCAATCTCATTTAATATTGTGGGAACAAAACCAACTTTACCATCCCACTCTCCATTTTCTCCGCCAGGATCAACAGTCTTAACAAATTTTATATCGGTTCTTCCTTCCCACTCTTTCAATTCATTTTTATAACAGAGATCAGAAATAGAACGGGCGCCGTATAAAATAGTTATGTCTTTGAATTTATCACGTAAGTCTAAACAGTTCCAGATTAAAGAACGCAGCGGAGCCAATCCAATTCCACCGCCAATAAAAATTAAATTCTTATCAAACATATCTTCTATCGGGAACCAGTTTCCGTATGGTCCGCGGAAGCCAACAACATCGCCAACATCTTTTTGGTTAAGGGATTTTGTTACTTTGCCAACAACTTTAAAACTGCATTCTATATATCCTTTGCGCGTAGGTGATGATGAAATACAAAATGTAGATTCTCCTTCACCGAATGCGGAGTACTCTCCAAATTGTCCAGCACGGAATGTAAACTTTTCTGAAACTTCCGGATCAATAAACTTTAGTTTAAAAGTTTTTGTATCCGGCGTTTCCCAAATTGATTCTTCAATTTTTGCAAGGAATGGTTTATAAATATTTTCCATAGCCTACTCCCAACCATCTCCCAAAGGGAGAGGATTTAGAATTAATTTTAGTTTATAAATATCTATCATTCATTTTAAAATACAGCTTTGATTTAAAAGTCCCCTTCCTTGGGAAGGGGATTTAGGGGTAGGCTCTTAACTACCTCATATATATCTAAATTAACCGGACAAGCACGAATACATCTTCCGCAGCCGGTACAAAGCGTTTTGTTAAATCTATCGCTGTAATATTTAAACTTGTGCATCACTCTCTGTCTGTATCGCTTTGATTGATCAGAGCGTGGATTGTGTCCCGATGCATGCAACGTGAATGAATTGAATTGACATACATCCCAATTTTTTCTGCGCAAACCATGATCGTATTTCATCTCGTCAACAATATCAAAACAGTGGCAGGTTGGACACAAGTAAGCGCAGCTTGCACAACCAAGGCAGCGGGCGCCGTATTCATCCCACGCCGGATTATCAAAATTTTTATCGAGCCAATCTTTAATCTTATCAACTTCAAGTGGTGTTCTTATTTTCTCTGCGGTTTGTTTGTAAACAGGATTTTCATCAACTAATTCTATCACTTCTTCCAGAACAGTTTTTAATTGATCGGCTAACCGCTCACCTTTTTCGGTGTGTGCATAAGCGAAAAAATTTCCGGATTTATTTTTTTTCAGGAAGAGATCACTTCCCTGAAGGCTATCAGGAGAAACGCCAACCGACGTACAGAAACAACTTTCATCCGAATTCTCGCAAGCGACTCCAACTAAGGTGGTATCCTCTCTGCGACTGTTATAAAAATTATCTTTGTATTCGAAATTAAAAATATTATCTATTACCGGAAACGCAGCGGCATCGCAGGGACGAAGCCCGACAATAATTTTTTGTTTTATCTCCGGAGTATAATCATCCAATTGAATTTCTTTATTCTTGTAAGAGAATTCAATAATCGGTTCGGTTATAGGAAACACAAACTCCTTTGCCGAACGAACGGTGTTAATATAATTTTCTGGTTCAACAACTTCGTCAACGGAAGTTATTTTTCTAAAGAGAAGAGTGTTTTGGTAATTTACTGGAGCAACAACCTCTTTCCCTTGTTGCAGAAGAGTTTTAATAAAATCTTTATAACTGGTTTTAAGTTTGTAAATTTTCATTATCAATCTCCATTGCCTATCGGATAAAGTGTTGATCGTCTTCCATCTTGTAATCTGTTAACGGTGGTTTTGCTTCGGCATCAACACCTGCAACATAACCATACTCTTCAAAAATTTCTTTTGCCATTTTCATATTCAATAATCCAAGCGGAATATTCTGATGGCAAACTCTTTCGCACTCGCCACATCCAATGCACCTTCCGGCAAGATGAAATGCGCGAATGAAATGCCAGCTTAAATTGCCAACTTGGTGAGCGCTTGATTCAATCCACCGCGGCTGAGTTTTATCTACTATACATTGTTCGCAGTAACACAGTGGACAAGCCTGGCGGCAAGCGTAACAGCGAACGCATTTATCAAATTCTTTCATCCAGAAATCCCAGCGCTGTTCAATCGGCATTTGTTCTATCATATCAAGCCGTGCAAATTTCTTGCTTGTGTCCACTGGGGATTCTGTTATTGCTTCACCGGCTAAAACATCATATATTTTTGGTATATGAACATTACAAAATCGGCACTTGCCAAGAACTTCACCATTAACCTGCTCTGTAACACCTTCACAAGGAAGACCTATTATATAAACATCTTCCCGGTTGATTTGGTGTTCTTGGATTAATCCTACTATTGTTTTAGCATCGCAGCCTTTAACAAAAATCCCAATTGGTTTTGGAAGTTTGTATGATTTATTTAAATATGTTGCCAGGTTGTTAACACAGTATTTGTTGAAAACAAATTTTTCTGCCTGCTGCGGAGTTTTGGCAATTAGCGTTTGTGTTTTGCCGGGGATCGTTCCGCTGGCATAACCAACCACAACAGCAACCTTGCCGGATTCCAGTAATTCTTTTGCTATTTGATTAGGCGATAACATATTCTCTCTCATTTTTTATTAAGACAATAGAACGCGGATAACGCGGATTAATACAGATTAAACCGCGCTCCATTGAACTTTCTTTCATTCTTTTTAAAAATTTATTTGAGTTCATTTATTGTATTTCAATCTCCGTAATTATTCCAGCTATTTCTTTTGGTGATGGTAAAAGATTTTTAAATTCCTTTGGTAGGGATTTAGTTATTTTATAAGTAGCCACGCCAATTGGCTGCGATAAATCTTTCAAAGCATATTCAACTATTAATCGTTTTTTATCTTTACAAAGTATAATTCCGATTGAAGGATTCTCGCCCTCCAGCTTTACTTTATCATTAAGAACGGACAAATAGAATTGCATTTTACCTGCATACTCTGGTTTGAATTCTCCAATTTTTAGTTCAACAGCAACTAATGCTTTTAACTTTCGATGATACAAAAGAAGATCCAGAAAGAACTCTTCTTCTTCAACTTCAATTTTATATTGATTGCCAATAAAAGCAAAATAGCCGCCCATTTCCGTTAGAAAGTTCCTGATGTTATTTACCATCTCAGTCTCAAGTTCTTTTTCAGAGTGTTCTTCCCCCAATTCAAGAAAGTCGAAAGTATACTCATCTTTAACAGCAAGCTTAGCCTGGTGTTTATTTTTTTCGGGTACAGTTTTATCAAAATTGGTTTGGTTAAGTAAATACTTTTCGTAAGATTGATTTTCAATTTGGTGAATGAGAACATTTTTAGACCACCCAAATTTTTTAGTCATACGAATATAAAATTCTCGTTCGAGATCATCTTTACATTTGTCTAACACAACAAGATTTTTCACCCAACTAATTTCTGCAACCAATGGTTGCAGAATTAAATTTTCTTTATAGGTAAAATAGAAATTTC
Organism: Ignavibacteriales bacterium; assembly: GCA_026390815.1. NCBI lineage: Bacteria > Pseudomonadati > Ignavibacteriota > Ignavibacteria > Ignavibacteriales > Ignavibacteriales bacterium. Next base: position 88,154 of record JAPLFH010000024.1, read on the forward strand.
GCATATACCAAAGATTTCGAGACGAAAAGCCAGTTATACCTGGGAATTCTTTTCGAAGATCGATTGATAATTGCTCAACTATCGATTTTCCCCAACTGGTAGTTGCCTGTTTTTCAACAATCATTTTGCCAAGGTCCCAGTAAAGAGTAATCAATTCCTTATTAACATTTTTAAGTGCTTGATACTGGGCTTCAGAAATTCTTTCTTTTACCTGAAGTAAAAAATTTTTATATGTTGAAGATAATTTAGCCATCATCTATTTTTTGAATGCTTACCTTGGAAGCGAACTAAAATTAATAAAAAGGAATAATCTGCGAACATCCGCTTAATCTGTGTCATCCGCGTTCCAATTCATTTTCTTTCTCAAAGTTTCTGAACGGAAAAGATTCTTTAATAATTTCCCTATAATTTGTAAACGGACCAAGAGCGCGTATTTCATCAGTAACACAATTTACAACATCTCTCCACTTTCCACCTTCGGCTGCCGAGACCCAGCTAAATTGAATGCGTCGGGAATCTATTCCAACAAATTCAAGCAGCTTGCGGAATATTGCAAATCGTCTGCGTGCGTGGAAGTTACCGGCATTATAATGGCAATCGTTTGGGTGGCACCCACTAATCAGGACCCCGTCAGCCCCGTTCTCAAATGCTTTTATGATAAATGAAAAATCAATTCGTCCAGTGCAGGGCAGACGTAGAACCCGAACATTTGATTCGTATTTTAATCTGCTTGTGCCGGCTAAATCTGCACCGGTATAAGTACACCACTGGCAGACAAAAGCGGCAACTTTGGGCTCGAATACTTCTTGATTATTTTCTGGTTTATTCATCAGTGTACCTGTTGTTAAATCCTAAATACTAATTTCTATTTACAAAACAATGTCAAAATATAAATTCTAATATCTAAACACTAAATTCTAAACAAACTCAAAGCACCAATTTCTAATCCCTAAACAAAACGTAAGCTCAAAACTCTTTTGAAATTTGATATTCGAATTTGTTTAGAGTTTAGGGTTTTTCATTTAGTATTTAAACAAACATTGCATTAATTTCCGAGTAAACCTGCTCATCTGTAAATCCAGCAAGATCGAGAGATTTTGATCTGCAGATTGAAACGCATGTTCCGCAGCCCTGGCATTTGCCTTCATTAACGTTGGCAACAATACGAATTACTTCGCCCACACGATTTTTAATTTCCTTTCTTGCAATGGCAGCGTAAGGACAAGCGATCATACAAAATTCGCAATCAACACAAGTGGTTTCATTTACTCTTGCAACATAAGGCTCACGTTCAAGATCGAAAGAGCTGAATAATCCTAAAACTTTTGCCGCGGCGGCAGATGCTTGCGCAACTGCTTCAGGAATATCTTTAGGCGCCTGGCAAGCACCAGCCAAGAAAATTCCAGCACTGTTGGTTTCAACCGGACGAAGTTTAGGATGAGCTTCTGACAAGAAATGATATTGATCGTATCCAACACCAAGTTTTTGTGCAAGTGGAACAATGTCTTGTTGCGCAGCAACTGCCGTTGCAAGAACAACTAAGTCGGCGGCAATTTCCACTTGAGCACCACTCAAGGTATCGGCACCTTTAACAATAAGCTTATCACCTTCCTGCGAAATTTTGGATACTCTTCCGCGCAAATAAATTGCGCCATCTTCTTCAATTGCACGACGGACAAACTCGTCATAATTTTTTCCAGCCGCGCGGATATCCATATAAAAAACAAATGCTTTTCCATTATGAACTTTATGCTTGTATAGCATCGTATGCTTCGCGGTATACATACAGCAAATCTTGCTGCAGTAACTAACACCTTTTGCCGCATCACGTGAACCAACGCATTGAATAAACACAACTGTTTCCGGCACTTTCCCATCTGATGGTCTTTTTACTTCGCCAAAGGTTGGACCAGATGCGCTTACCAATCTTTCAAATTGAAGTCCGTCAATTACATCAGGATATTTTCCGTAACCATATTCACCGTAACCTTTAATCCCGCTAGGCGAGACACTTTCAGTCTTCTTGTTGATATTATAAAGATCGTAACCAGTTGCAACTACTATAGCTCCTATTTGTTCTTTTATAAATTGATCAGTCTGATCCCACCTGATTGCTTTTGGTCCGCACATTTTTTCGCACAGTCCGCATTTCCCCGTTTTGAAATGCGTGCAATGTTCAGCGTCTATTACGGGTTTGTTTGGAACAGCCTGAGGGAAAGGGACATAAATAGCTTTGCGCGTTCCGAGTCCTTCATTAAACTCGCTTGGAATTTTTTTGATAGGACATTTTTCCTGACAAATACCACAACCAGTACAGACCGAATTATCAACGTAGCTTGCTTTTCTTTTTATAGTAACTTCAAAATTTCCAATATAGCCGGCAACATTTTCAACTTCGCTGTAAGCATAAACTTTAATGTTCTTGTGAGTATTTGCGCTTACCATTTTTGGAGTTAAGATACATTGAGAACAATCGAGTGTTGGGAACGTTTCCGAAAGCTGAGCCATATGTCCGCCGATTGATGGCGATTTTTCCAGCAGAATTACTTCCTGCCCGCCATCTGCAATGTCTAATGCAGCCTGAATGCCGGCAACTCCACCACCAATTACAAGCGCTCTTTTGGTTACTGGAATTCGGATTGGTTCAAGTGGAACATTGCGCTTAACTTTTTCAACCATAATGCGGATAAGGTCTAAAGCTTTTTCGGTCGCGGCAACTTTATCTTCGTGAACCCAGGAACAATGCTCGCGAATGTTTGCTATCTCGCAAAGGAATGGATTCATTCCAGCGGTTTCCACTGCGCGACGGAAAGTTTTTTCGTGCATCAACGGGCTGCAGCTTCCAATAACAACTCCGCTAAGTTTATGCTGCTTGATTGCATCTTTTATAATCGTTTGTCCTGGATCTGAACAGATATATTTATAATCTGTAGCGAAGACAACATCGCGCAATAAGGCAGCTCTTTGTGCAACCGTTGGGCAATCAACAGTTCTTCCAATATTTTCGCCGCAGTGGCAAACGAAGACTCCAATTCGAGCCATTTAATTCTCCTTGTGAGTTTAGAACGTAGAGTGTAGAACGAAGAATGAAATTTAATTCTTCGTTCTGCACCATGAGTTCTTAGCTCTAATCCTTATACTTTAAAAACTTTATTCTGAATCAACAATTTTCTTTTTATTCTAGAAACCAATTCTGTTCCTTTCCGGTTCGGGCGGAGTCATTAATTCTTTTAGTATTTCAAATACTGTAGCAATTTGTTCATCGTGTTTAAAAATTCTGTGCTCTATTTCTTTTAGCTTGGATGCAAATTCTTTATTCGTATCTATCAGCCGTCTTAGACTTATAAAAGCACGCATAATTTCTATATTTACTTTTATTGCTTTAGAACTCCTTAAAATGCTTGAAAGCATAGCAACGCCTTGTTCGGTAAAAGCAAACGGAGTTGCGGGGCTGAATTTGTATTTCTTAAGGTTATCACAATTTGTGATAAGCTCATTCCATTCAATTTTATTTAATTGGAATAAAAAATCCGAAGGAAACCGACTTAGGTTTCTTCTTACAGATTGTTTTAATACGCGATTTTCAACTCCATAAAGCAAGGCAAGATCGAAATCAAGGATTACCTTTTCTGCTCGAATCAGATAAATGATTTGGACAATATTTTCTTGCTTTAAAATTTGTTTCATCTTATTTAAGAATTTATTCCGAACACTTTCTATTTCTAAAACTTAATTTAGATTGTATTTCTTGAGTACATCTATTGGACTTACAAAATGTGAATTCATTCCCAATTCTTTTGTCGGAATATCAATTGCGAGACCAAGCAATTGAGTAATGTAAAGAATCGGAAATTTAAAGTTCGTCCCATATTTTATATTAATCTGATCCTGCCGCATATCAAGATTAGCCTGACAGAGCGGACACGCAACTGCAATACAATCCGCCCCAACATTTTGTGCAGAAGTAAGAATTTTTTTAACAAGGTCCAACACAATTCCTTTCATTGGAATTGCATGGCTGCCTCCGCAGCATTCGGTTTTGCATGACCATTCAACCGGGGTTCCACCCAAAGCAGAAATTAATTCATCCATAGAAGTTGGATCTTCTTCATCATCAAACTGTAAAATTTTTCCAGGACGAACAAGCAGACAACCATAGTAACTTGCAACCTTTAAATCTTTTAATGGTTTTTTAACTGCAGCTTTTACTTTATCCAATCCATAAACATCTTTAAAAAACTCCAGGATATTAATAATTCTTAAATCTTTCTCGGCTGTTTCACCTATGATAAAGTTCATTCTTTCTTTCATACTGCTAGAATGATGAACTTCATAATCCGCAACTTTTAATCTATTATAGCAGGCGGCGCAAGGAGCAATGATGTTTTCGAGTCCCTGTTTGGAAGCATTAACAATGTTTGCATATGGAAGTGCAACCCCAAGTTCTTCTTTTGTTGTGTGGGCGGGAGTGGCGCCGCAGCAATTCCAATCTTCAACTTCTTCAAGTTGAATGTTGAACGCATTGCAAACTGCACGCATAGACATACCATATTCTTTTGCTGTTGCGTGGGCAGAACAACCAGGGTAATATCCAAAACTCATTTATAATCTCCTTTGTTCTTAAGAACTCAGAACACAGAAAACAGAATTTTTTTAACGTCTGTTTTTTATATTCCGAATTTTGAATTCTATCTACTTGAATTTTATTCGAATATGAAGCAAGTAGTTTACTTACTTCTTCGATTAACACTTCTAACTCAACCGAGAAACCGTAATTTAAATCGTTAGCAAGTATAAGGTAATACCGGCACTCTTCCACAGAACCTTGTGCTATATTCAGAAAACGAATTTTATCTTGTTTACCAAATTTTTTAAATCCGTCTGCAATATTTGCCGCAATAGATATAGCTGCTCTACGAAACTGAGAAGTCAGACCATAGACGTCACTTTTTGGAAAATTATCTGTAAGCTTATAAACACCAACAACAAACGCATGTGCTTTTTGCCAAACTATCAATTCTTTAAAATTCTTTGCTCCGTTCATACTTAATTCTGTTTTCTGTATTCAGTCTTCTGTTTTCTTTTTCTAGTGTTTATTCTTTTCAGAATGTTCTTTTGGTTCAAAATATTCTGATCTATCGAAAATATTCTTAATTCTTTTTCTGTTTTTAATTGTTGTTGGAAAGAACGGAAGCTTTTGATTTAATAGCATTGTTGGTCCTAGTTCTGCATCGGTAAATGGTGTAAGTGTTTTTATCTTGTAACCAACCATCATCCCAAGTTCAAAAGATTTTCCATTCGCTTTAATCGGCGCAAGGAATGCTTCCGCAAATGCAGGGACTTCCTTTACCGGAGGTTCTATTCCATTCTTCTTTGCCGATATTCTAATCGATTCCATTATTTTTACTACATCAATTTCCATTGGGCACCTTGATGAACAGGTGATACAGCTTGCGCAAAGGTATGGAGTCTTTGATTTGTAAACTATTTCTTTTTGCCCAAGTTGAATTAGCCGGATTAACCGGGTTGGTGATTCATCAATAAAAGATGAAACTGTGCATCCGGCGGAGCATTTACCGCATTGATAACAATCGTATACATTTATTCCAGAACAACTATGTATTTCTTTGGCAAAGGCATCAACTGAGTTGTCAAGTTTGATTTGCATTTGAACACCTGCAGATTATAGTTTTAGTTTACCGCAATTAGACGCGGCATAAAGCAAAGTCAAATTATTTGCCACGAAAAATAAGGTGAAAACATCTGAATAGAAAGAATTTTCTGATTAAAACAATAAGTGAGAGCGGCTTTTTCTCATCCTTGGTTAGAAAGTTTATTCTTTTTGAGAAGTAAAAACGAAAAAGAGGAATCCAGACTAACATAATAATTGGTGAAGCAAATCTTTGCGTTAAATTTAACAAGGCAATTTTGAAATCCGGGGTAATCTATTTTAACAATGGATAATTGAGTTTGGAAATTTCAACTTCTACAGAATTTATGGGAACAATTCCAACTGTTCGGAAATAAAAGGTAAGACATATAAAAGTATGGGTCACTTAGAAAATAGTTATCAGGATTAGCTTTGATTTATAACCAATGAGTTTTGAATTCTTGATGGTTTCCCCTAATTTTGAAGGCAAATTTATAATTAAAATCTATTAAGGAGAATAAATGAAATATCGATTAGTTCTTGTCTTTGCACTTTTGTGTTTTGGAGTATCTGCCTGCCAGCAAGGTGAAGTAAAAAAATCTGATTTGAAAACACAGAAAGATAGCGTGAGTTATTCAATTGGAATTAGCATTGGAAAAAGTTTAAAGAAAGATGCTATTGAAACAGAACCAGCAGTTCTCTTGCAGGGTATTAAAGATGCCGTTGCAAAAGACAGTCTTTATTTATTAACAGATGCAGAAATGCAAAAAACAATGATGAATCTTCAATCATTAATGATGAAAAAACAGATGGAAAAAATGAAAGCAGAAGGTGATAAGAATAAAAAAGAAGGTGATGAATTCCTTGCAAAGAACGGAAAAGAGCAAGGCGTAATAACATTACCAAGCGGTTTACAATACAAAGTTCTTCAAACCGGAACAGGTGTACAACCTAAACTTACGGATAAAGTATCCTGCAATTACAAAGGCACTTTATTAAATGGAACCGAGTTCGACAACTCGATTAAAAGAGGGAAGCCGGCTATATTTGAATGTGGTAAGGTTATTAAAGGATGGACCGAAGCACTTCAAATGATGCATGTGGGTGATAAGTGGCAATTGTTTATTCCTGGTGCTTTAGCTTATGGCGAACAAGGTGCGGGACAAGGACAGATTCCACCAAATGCTACTTTGATTTTTGAAGTTGAACTTTTAGGGATTGAAAAATAACCTAAAGACCTTCAAGGTTCTTCAAAACCTTGAAGGTCCTTCTTAAAATCTATTCCTCAAACATTTTTCTAAAATAACCGACTTATTAAAACCCGACAGTATAATTTGGGCATCTAGTTTAATTTGAGAAATAGGAAAAAATCCGTTAATTTAAATCAGCAATTTTGAAATACAAAAAATAAAATGACAGATAAAATTCGTGGAAGAATTGGGTACTGGTTAGACTTAGCGGAATATGATTTAATTACTGCTGAATCGATGTTAAAGTCAAAGCGGTACCTTTATGTTGGGTTTATGTGTCACCAGGTTGTTGAAAAAAGTATTAAAGCATTTCACTGGTTTATTCAAAAACAAGAACCTCCGTATACGCACAACTTAAACATTCTCTCCTCTAAATCAGGGCTTGATAAAATAAGCGGCTTTAAGAATGAGTTATTACTCGAAGAACTTATGCCGTTAAATATTAAAGCTCGTTATCCTGATGATAAAACAAGTCTTTTAAAGGAGTTAAATTACAACCGATGCCGGTCTTTACTAAAACAAACCAAAGAGTTTTACGATTGGATAAAAAAGTTGTTAAAATAGCACAAGAATTTTCTCGAATAGTTGTTGAAAATCTTGAGGTTCGATTTGTAATACTTTTTGGCTCTTTTGCCAAGGGAACACAAAAGGAAGAGAGTGATATAGACATTGCTGTTGTTGTTGAAAAAGCAAATGGCAAATATTTGGATATAAGTACGCTGCTTTTCCATTTAGTGAAAAAAGTGGATTTAAGAATTGAACCGTTATTGATTGAGATTGAAAATGACAAGAGTGGTTTTCTTGAAAGTTTATTAAAGAGTGGAAAAATTATTTATAAAAATTAAAAAAAATTGTCTTGTCTCTTTTCCTTTTCCTGATTAAGATGATAAATATTTGCAAGTATGATCTCTTGTTTATTATAAAGCGAATTGAAAATCTATTCCTCAAACATTTTTCTAATCTGATTTATATCTTTTGTTATTCCTAAAACAAGCATCAATTTTATTCTTGCTTTCTGCCCATTTAGATAATCCGAAAAAACAACTCCCATTTTGTGCAACCATTTTCCAGCACCGGGATAACTGTAAATATCAAGTGTTTCACCAGCCGGGCATCTGGAAACCAAAACAACCGGAATTCCTTTTTCAACAGCGTATTTAATTCCTTCAAAAGATAACGGTGGTACATTGCCCACACCCATTGCCTCAACAACAATTCCTTCTGTTCCGCTATCAACAGAAAATTTGAAAAACTTTTCATTCATTCCAGCGTAAACTTTAATCAAATCAACATTGGAATTAATCATTTCCGTTGTAATTGTTTCAAGCTTCCGCGGCATTCGGTTGATAAAAACTCTTCCTCTATCAACAAAACCCAGCGCACCAAAATCCAAACTATGGAAAGTTTCTATATTATCCGTGTGAGTTTTAGTAACTTCGCTTGCAGCATTTATTTCTCCATTAAGGCATACAAGCACGCCAAGATTTCTGCTGTTTGGATTCAGGCAGGTTTGGATTGCATCTTTTAAATTTCTTGGTCCATCCCAATCCGGTTCGGAACTGTTCTTCATCGAACCAATTAGAATTATAGGAATTGGTGTTTGAATTGTAAGGTCGAGTAGATAAGCAGTTTCTTCAAGAGTGTCTGTTCCGTGGGTTACAATAATTCCATCGTAAGAAGTTTCAATTAAGAATTCCTGAATTTTTTTTGAAAGAGATAACATCAATTCAGGTGTCATATGTGGTCCCGGGAATTTACCAAAGTCATAGATCGATATATTTGCAAGTGCTTTAATTTCCGGCATCATATCAATTAAATCATTGCCGGAAAAGTGTGGAATAGCTCCACCTGTAGTTTCATCAATTTTCATAGAGAAAGTACCGCCGGTAAAAACCACTAATATATTTTTCATTTTATTAGCCTTAGATAAATTGTGCTCAATCTTTTTCCAGCAATTAAACAATTTCACAACGAAATTTAGTTAATGGCTTTGCTTTCTAAGTGTAAATTAAAACTTTATTGGTTTGAAGTCAAAATGAGATTCAACTTTCCTCTTGATTATTAGATAGTATAATGAATAGATTTCCGAAAGTAATTTTTGGAGGTTCAGTTGAAACGATTTTTGTTTTTACTAATCGCATTATTAATCTTTAATTCTTTATCTGTTGCCTGCACATCAATTATAATTTCAGGAAAAGTTTCTGCAGATGGCAGACCCATAATGTGGAAACACCGAGACTCTGATTATGAACAAAATAAATTAATGTATTTCCAAGGAGTGAAATATTATTTTATTGCCGTAGTTAATTCTATAGATGCAGAAGGAAAAGAAGTCTGGATGGGAAGCAACAACTCCGGTTTTTCTATAATCAATACAGCTTCTTATAACCTGAATGATTACTCAGTTTGTAATGTTCCTTCTGATCAGGAAGGACTATTAATGAAAGCAGCGTTAGGTAAATGTTCATCAGTTAAAGAGTTTGAAGAATTTCTACATAAAGAAAAAGGGAAATGGGGAGTTGAAGCTAACTTTGGAGTTATTGATGCTACGGGTGCCGCTGCTTATTTTGAAGTCGACTGCAAATCTGTAACCAAGTATGATGTTAATGATCCAACTGTCGCACCAAACGGATATCTTATTCGTACAAATTATTCCTGTAGTGGAAAAGAGGGTGAAGGTTATGGTTATTTCAGATATCAAACTGCAGAAAAGATTTTTGATGCGGCATATAAGAATAAAAACCTATCTGTTAATTTTATTCTGGATGTGGCAGATAGAAATCTTCAACACGCAGTTTTAAATAACGATTTATATAAAACAGATTTACCAAAAGATACTTCAGAAAAAAAGTTTATTCTCTTTAGAGATTATATTGTTCGGAATTCCTCAACATCAACGATGATTATTCAAGGAGTAAAACCGAATGAAGATCCTGCTCTAACAACACTCTGGACTGTTTTAGGCTGGCAGCTTACTACAATTGTTACTCCAGTTTGGGTTGCTGCTGGAAAAGAATTACCGAAAGTAACGGTAGCTGATAATAAAGAGACTGCTTCGATAAACAAAAAAGCGTTAAAATTAAAAGCCAGGTGTTATCCATTAGATTATGATAACAGCAAAGATTATTTAAATCTTTCGGCTGTGGTTAATCAAAAGGGAAGTGGAATAGCACAAAAACTTCTTCCAAAAGAAAAAGCAATTGTTGAAAAAGCGACGAACTTGATTGAAGACTGGCGAAAGAATAAATTCAATAAAGAAGAAGCAAAGAAATTTTATAATTGGTTGGATGAATATGTGAATAGTGTTTACATGAACGAGTTTGGAATTTGATCTGTATCTCCAAAGTTTATATTGTGTACAGAACCACGGTTAAGACTCCCGGTAAAAAAATCGGGACAGGCTGTAGTTCTCAAGAATAACTTTAGCGAAGCAATATCATCTTTCTTGTCTCCTAAAAACTTCCGCTTGTAATTTGATAAAAATATAATCCACTTGGTAATTTACTTGCTCCGTCTCTGGCGGAAAATTTAACTTCATACGTTCCGACATCTTTATATTCATCTACTAATGTTTATACTTCCTTTCCTAAAACATCATAAACTTTCAGAGTTTGCCTTGTCCTGAAATAAGTTGCCCTGGAAAGAACAAAAGGCGCAACAATGTACGAACTCGAAGACTCTTACGCTGATTAACCAATCAAAGGAACATCTATGCGGCTTTGCAAAGGTTTCGTTAATTATTTTCTGACCTGTCCGCCCATTGCGGACTCCTTTATTATCGTAATAATCTCCCGATAGATCTGACACGCAGTTACGGTCAGGGAATCCATTTATTTGTTTTTAACCACTTATATAGCAAATCAGACCACAGCAGTTTGAGCATCTTTCAAAGGAATTTCCGGGTGTTGGTTTGGCATACGATAATAAAGAACGAATGCTGAAACTCCTATTGAGTTGAGCCAGGTTGCAAACATTGATCCTTCATGTTCAATTGCAAGGCCTCCATATCCACCTCCTGGACTAATTAACACAGCAGTACCATTGGCAGTTTCTTTCGGGGCTATATAGGCGTACATCCGTGCCTCTGTTACATTTACAACCCAGGAAGTACCGTATTGTGTTTCTTTTTCAGTAATTCCACTTTTTTCTGCAGGCCTGTTCTTGTATAACTTTATTTCTTCCTGAGCCTGCAAATAGCTGCATATAAGTAGTAACGCAAAACATGAAAGCATTAATTTTTTCATAGCAATTATTTTTATTGTCACCATTATTAAATTTCAAAATGCATTTTAATTAATCACCATTTTCGGAACTCCTCTTGTCGGTATGAATTATTACTCCTTAACTAAATTAATAGTCACGGAATGATCCGGAACGAGCAGTGAATTGTGAAATCCTTATCGATGATTAAACTTTAATGAAAGTCTTATTTCTATACAGATACCATAGGATCGTGTACAGGATACAAAAGCCACCGATTACCAGAACCAGGTAATTAAAATTTCCAACATATTGTTTTAATCCATATAAAACCTGTTCAGCAATCAGGTGAAAGTTGAATACATGTGAAAGTACATAAGCAACAATTGCATTCATCCCAATAACCCTTAAGGGGTATGCCCATTTTACTTTTCCTTTTACATCTATTACCCAATAGAAAAGTGCCAACAGAAGAAAACAAACACCAGATGATGCAAGGACAAAAGAACTTGTCCAAAGTTTTTTAATGATTGGATGCCAAATGCCTAACAATAAACCAAGCAGAACTCCCGCCACACCGATGATAAATAGGTACAATGCTACTTTCTTTCGTGGAAGATTTGATTTTATAAGTTCGCCGGCAAATACACCAGACAATGTGGTAGCAATAAAACCAAATCCACTAAGCAGCCATGTGTATTGTGTTCCATCCTGAAATTTTCCAAGAACCAGTTGGTCAAAATACCAGGCAAAGCTGCTTTCAGGCAATAATACTCCACTGCCAACTCCTGGAACATTCGGAATGGTAAGAAGTAAAATATAAGCTATTAAACACGAAGCGAAAATAATCAACCTTCCATTTCTTCCGAAATGAATGTAGGCTATACTGGAGAATAAATATCCAACTGCGATGGCTTGTAATGTGTTACTGAAGACACTAAAAGTCTCAATGTTGAATTCCAGTAAATGACCCTGTACAATCCACCCCAGGATAAAGAGTATCACAAAACGCCGGATCAGCTTTTTATATATGGAGAACAAACTTGAGTCTTGCTGCTTTTGTTTTGATAAAGAATACGGTATAGCTGCACCAACAATAAACAAGAATAGGGGCATTACAATATCGTAAATGGTTGAGCCGAACCATTCAGGATGATCAAACTGCTTTGCAACTGCCATTGTAAAGGGTGAACCAACCCCAACATTCAGTGCATTGAAAAAATGGTCGAGAAGAATAATGAATAACATATCAAATCCCCTCAAAGCATCAATTGAAGCTATTCGGGTGGGTTTGGTTACTTCTTTGTTCATTTCAGTATTGTTTAAATGATCGATAATTAATTCTTAATGACGGCTATATTGCCACTATCGGAGCGGAATATCGCCGGCTGCTGCGTAATCTCTTCAGGCAGCCGTGTAAATTTACCTTTTGGTAGAAACAAAACCAAGCCTCTTGGTAATGGAATTTTTCGAACTGAAAATTTACGCTCTGCATCTGGTGAAGAGTTCCTGCCTGTCACGCTCCATCGGCAAATGATTCCGTGGCAGTAAATATGGATTTACCCCAACAATACTTGTCCACTGAAGCCTTTAGCGAAGCAGGATCATCTTTCTTGTCTCCGAAAAACCTCCGCTTGTAATTTGATAAAAATATAATCCGCTTGGTAATTCACTTGCCCCGTCTCTGGTGGAAAATTCTACTTCATAAGTTCCGGCATCTTTATATTCGTCCAACAATGTTATTACTTTATTGCCTAAAACATTATAAACTTTCAGAGCTTGCCTGCTGCCAACTGGTGACCACCATCTGATTTTTGTTATTGGATTAAACGGATTCGGATAATTTTGGTAAAGCTGAATTTCATTTGGCATTTCAGTTTTATTCTCTTTTACGTCAACGGTTGGTCTTAGAGAATTTATTGCATCATCAATCCTTGCCCAATAAATATCTCCTTTTTCCTTTATATCATTATAACGGGAAAAGAAAATATATTTTCCATCCGGCGATAAACTTGAACAACCTTCCCAATAACTTGTATTGATTTGACTGCCTAATTTAATTGGAACGCCGAATTTTCCATCAGTCATAATAAATGCTATAAAAATGTCTCCATTGTAATCGAATAAAACCAAATCTTCATCTGGAGAAATAAACGGATGGTAAGAACCATTTGGTAAGCCAACAGCTTTAATTTCTTTATACTTTCCATCTACCAACTCCGATTTGTAAATTTCCCGAAGTGTAAAATTAGTGAAGTACATTGTATTGTTTTTAGAAAGTGTGCTCCAAAAAACACTATAACTATTAATTGGGGAATCACTCATATCTACCGGCGTTGAGTATCCATCGGAAGTTTTTTCAACATAAGTGATTTTGGAATCATATTCTCCGACCATGTAAGAAAAAAATACTTTACTGCCATCATATGTATAAAACGCCTCAAACTCTTCGCTATTGTTTCTTCTTAAATTAGCAACCTTTGGTGTTGACCACGAACCATCTGGTTGTTTATTCATTACCATTAATCCATAACCTGTTCCGCTTGCAGTATAAAATATTTCTGATAAATCCGGAGATACTGCCAGCCCATATTCATCTCTATCCTTAAGAGTAATGATTCCCTTTCCAAAGATAACTGCATTTGCATCCGGTGGATTACCAAAAAGCGTATCATCCTGGGCAAAATTATTTTTGTGGTTTTCTAAATCTTTTTGCAAATCAGTTATTTCATTCCTGTTAAAAGAAAATGTGGAATTGGTAAATAACAAAAACAGGACCACTGTTTTTAGCATACTCTCAACAATTACAGGTTGGTAAAATAATTTCATAATCAAGTCTCTCTTTTTTATTGTTCGGGTATTTCTTAATACAGATTATGTTTTGAAATAAACAGGAGTATCAATGCTCTTAATTAGTCGTTCGCAAATTTAGGAGGTAGTAATAAAAACGACTAATGTTTTTAATTAAACGGTAGAATTATTAAGCGAGCGGTAACTCAATTTGGCAAGAACCTATAAGAATTATTGAATCCTAAAGTTGGATTATAAATTTTGCTTTCAAATCAGAAGCATATCTTCTACTAATTTCAATTGAGCCATTAGTACTTAAAAAAAATACTTCGTAAGTGCTGTTGTTTTTTTTCTTAATTTCTTTTACCTGGTTGATATTAATAATGTACGAGCGATGAACTCTAATAAATTCTTCCCGTGGCAATAAGTCTTCCCATCTTTTCAAAGTTTGTGGTAAAACTTTGGTGTTTGTTCCTGAAAGAACGACTTTAGAATAACAACTATCTGCTTCAATAAAGCAAATGTCTTTTAGCTTAATAAATGAAGCGCGGTTACCATTGGATAAAAATATGGTGTCCGTAATAGTATAGTTCGGGCGATTGGTTGTTTCTGTTTTTTCTTTAAGCAATCGATTAACAGCTTTATCAACCCTCTCTTTTTTCAATGGTTTTAATATGTAATCCAGTGCATTCACTTCAAAAGCTCTTATTGCATATTCATCATAAGCTGTAACAAAAATGGTTTTAAAACCAGTATCAATTTTATCCAGCAATTCAAAACCATTTTCTCCAGATAAATTGATATCAAGGAAAACAACATCAGGCTTATTTTTCTTGATTAGTTCAATTGCCTCGGGAATTCTGGATACTGCACCAATTATTTCAATTGGATAATCCTTTAAATAGAACATCAAATTTTCTATTGCTAAAGGTTCATCTTCTACTATTAAAGCTCTCATTGTTATGCCAGGTTTATTGATATTTGCGCGTGAACAAATCCATCTTTTTCATATAGATTAAATTCATGAATAGAAGGATAAAAAAGGGCAAGTCTTTTTCGAATATTCTCAATGCCTGTTTTAGTGCTCTGTTTTTCATTGATTTCTGAAGTCTCTACTTGAACTAATTTGCCGGAGTTACTAATTAGTATGGAAAGCTTTTCATCTTTTAATTCAATTTTTATTTTAAGCTGAAGTATTTCCATTTTTGATGCGAACCCATATTTAAGAGCGTTTTCTACCAATGGATGAATTAGAAAAAATGGGATTCTGATTTTAAGAACATCGGGATCAATTTGCATACTTGTTTCAAGTCGATTTCCAAATCTATCTTTTTGAATTGCCAAATATTTTTTTACGGCTTCAATTTCTTCACGTATTGTTACAAGCATTTGATTGTTTTTTGATAAAGTATATCGAAAAAAATCAGCCAAATCTCCAATCATTTCTTTTGCGTGCGATTTATCTTTCTCAATCATAGATTGAATTGCATTTAAGGAGTTAAAAAGGAAATGAGGATTAATTTGATAACGAAGCATCAACAGTTGAGCTTCATTAGCCAGCGCTTGTGCTTCAGCAATTTGCTGTTCCTGTTTGTTTATAACAGTACGGTAATAAATAATATAGAACAAACTGGTTGTACCTATAAAGGTTACAAAACTATTTATAGCCGCTTGAAATATTGCTTGAACACTTATTTTCCATGCTGCGGCATTCACCCAAAAATTAAAATTAACTATATACAACGAGGCATCAGCAATTGATAAAAGCATCGTAGAAATTATTATAAATACCATTAATAGAAATGACCTGTTAGAGTATTTATTCAATAGCTTCATCTGAATGTTGAATAGTAAGAAGCAAATCAGAAATCCTGGTAATAATCTGGTTAAATTGGAACCAATAAAGATGACAGTGCTTTTAGGAAAAGATGCCACCCAAAATATTGAATCGAGAAGCATCCAAAAAAAATAAATAGAAAACATTAAAAGGATTGATCTGGTTTTCCGAATCGTAACTTTATAATTCAGCGCTTCTGATAATCTATCGTTCTTTTTCTGCAATAATTCCACTCGATATTTGTAAAAGCTTGAAGCTGGTATTTATTCATATAACCCATGCTCGGCTCAAAGATAGTTGAATCATGAAAAAAATCAAAGTTAGGAATTTGATAATACATAACAATCATTCCAAACCAATCTTAAAATTATTCCTGCTTAGCTATAAGAATCCCCATGTGTAAGGCAGAAGAAAAATGTTTTAATAAGATGAAGCTGAAATATTTTATTAATTGGTTGGATAAATATGTGAATAATGTTTATAAGAAACAATTCGGAATATAAACTCCGATTATGAAATTAAATCCCATTTGAAAATAAAATTATTTTTCCATCAAGGCTACATTTTCTATATGATAAGTATGCGGGAACATATCAACTGGTTTTATCTTTAATAATTTATACCCGGCGGATTCAAATAATTTTAAATCCCGCACTTGAGTTGTTGGATTGCAGCTTACATAAACAATCCTTTTTGGATTTAATTCGATAACATCATTTACAGTAGCCGGATTCATTCCCGTTCGTGGAGGATCAATAATAATTGTATCCGGTTTAGGCAGTTCTTTTTCTTTCGCAATTCCTAAGAATGATTTATTTAAATCGGCTGAAATGAATTGAACATTCTTTGTGTTATTCAACTTACTGTTTTCCTGTGCGTCTGCAATTGAAGAATCTATCATCTCGAAAGCGAAAACCTTTTTGCAGTTATCCGAAATAAAAATTGAAATTGTTCCGGAGCCAGAATATAAATCGTACACAATTTCACTTCCGGCAAGCTCGGTAAAATCTAAAGTTGTTTGATATAGATTTTCAGCTTGCAGAGTGTTGGTTTGGAAAAATGAATTTGGACTAATTCTAAATTTGTATTTACCGATTGAATCATAAATAAATCCATTTCCAAAAAAAATCTTTTCATAATCGCCAAGGGCAATTGCAGCTTTTTTGGTGCTGATGTTATTTACTACTGTTGTAATCTCCGGAATTCGCTTAATGATTGATTTGGTGTATTCTTCTATAAGATCGTCATTCTCTTCTGACGTAACAAGGTTAACCATTAAATCATTTGTAGTGCGGGATTGTTTAACAACTAAGTTTCTTAAATATCCGCTGTGTGTGTAGGTTGAGTAGATGGTAGAGTTCCGTGTTTTAAAAAATTCTCTTGTGAAGTTGAGTATTTGATTGCTTTCCTCGGACTGCAGGTGACAAGATTCAATATCAAGCACCTTGTTGAATATTCTTGGAACATGAAACCCGAGAGCAAAATTGTTATCGGGAATGATTCTTTCCATATCAAGATTGGTAAGCCATTTTTTATCGGCAAAAGAAAACTCGAGTTTGTTTCTATAAAAAAATTGTTTTTTTGACGGAACAACAGTTAGCATTTCATAATTTTCAAATCCCCCAAGTCTATCAAAAATGTCTTTAACCTGTTCTTGTTTATATTTCAACTGTGTCAGATAATTTAGATCTTGTTGTTTACATCCACCGCAAATGCCAAAGTGCTTACATTCTGCAATTATTCTTTCGGGTGATGGAGATAAAATATTTTCAATTTTCGCTTCAGCATACGAGCTTTTTACTTTAATGATTTTTGCAATAACTTTATCGCCGGGATATGAACCATTAACAAATATTACAAAGTTTTTTTTCTCTTGTGTGTCTTCTACAGAAAAAGGTTTGTTATTTTCTAAATCGATTCGGGCAATTCCCTTCCCTTCAAAAGCATATTTAGAAATTTCTAATTCAAGCAACTCACCTTTTTTCAAACAATCCTCTCGATTTTAAAAAATAGGCGAATCATAGATTCGCCTTTAAAGAATAATTATAAATTTTACTTATTCGTATTTCCCTTCAATGGCTTTACGAACAAAACCATCTGCTTTAATTAATCTTTGGTGAGCCTCATCCGCTGTTACATTTGCTCTAATCATAACAAGCGCTGTTTTTACATGACCGCCTGCCTGCTTTAAGTAATCTTCGGCTTTGTCATAAGGAACACCGGTAATTGTCATTACAATTCTTTTTGATCTTTCTACTAATTTTTTATTTGTCATTTGAAGATCGATCATCATATTCTCATAAACTTTTCCCAGTCTAATCATAGCTGTTGTTGTTAACATATTAAGGACTAATTTTTGTGCGGTTCCGCTTTTCATTCTTGTTGAACCCATAATTACTTCAGGACCTATATAGGGACAAATTGCGACATCAACTTCTTTAATATCAAAATTTTCCCTAGGATTGCAAGTTATATACAAAGTTACAGCACCCAATTCTTTTGCCTTTTTAACTGCTCCAACAACATATGGGGTTCGCCTGCTAGCAGCAATACCACAAACAACATCTTTTCCTGTTACTTTTGCTTTAACAACATCAGCGGCACCATTTTCTTCGTAATCCTCTGCCCCTTCTTGTGCTTTAAACATTGCCTCCTTACCCCCAGCGATATATCCATCAATTAAACCTGGTGGTGTTCCAAATGTTGGTGGGCATTCTGAAGCGTCTACAACACCAAGTCTTCCACTTGTACCAGCCCCAAAGTATAAAAGTCGCCCCCCGTTTTTAAAAGCTTTTACTATTAACTCAACCGCTTGCGCAATATATGGAAGTTCTTTCTCAACAGCATAAGGAACCGTTTTATCTTCGTTATTTATTATTTTTAAAATATCCGCAGTAGACTTAGCATCAATATCCATCGAGTGCGGATTTCTTTGTTCGGTTGTAAGATTTGCTATTTCATTAAAAAGCTTTTTAGTATTTATATCCGTCATTTATTTAATTCCAGTAGTAATAATTTTTTCCCTTTTTCGTTTCTTATATTGTTTGGCTTATATGATAATTCAAAAACAGTTAATTTTTTGATGACGGTTTTATATTTTAATTCCGCTTTTTTTATTTCATCACCAAGGTCTCCCCCTTTTATAGAAGCTAAGAATGCTTTCTCTTTAATCAGCGGTAGAGAATAACTGATTAACATAATGAGTGGTACCGTAGCCCGGCTTACTACCAAGTCGAAGGAATTTGAATATTTTATAATAAATTCAGGGTTTTCAACTCGCGAGTTTTCCGCCGTAACATTACTTATTTTAAGTTTATTAATAAACTCGTTCACTGCAGTAACCTTTTTTTTGATAGAATCAACCAAGAGCCCTTTTGCTGTTGGTCGAACGATGGCTAAAGGGAGCCCTGGCAATCCGCCCCCCGTTCCAATATCCAAAAAGTTATTAATCTTATCTGGTAAAAAAACATTTAAATAAGCGGAAATAAATATGTGGTTTTCTACAACCGAATTAATATCTTTACGGGAAATTAAATTTAGGGTGAGATTTTTTTTAGAAATTAATGAAGTGAAAATAGAAAGTCTTTCAAGTTGATTTTCTTCAGGATTATGTCCGTTTTCCCGAAAGAGTGATGTAAGCTGACGAAGATACTGTTCTTGAGCATCCAATGAATTTTCCAAACAATAATGAAATTATCGTTTCAAATATACTAATAAAACTGATATATCTGAAGGAGTTAATCCAGAAATCCGGGTGGCTTGACCAATTGATCGTGGTTTTATCTTAGACAATTTTTCTTTTGCTTCAGAAGAAAGGGATGCCACTGCTCGATAGTTGAAATTTAAAGGTATTGCAAAGAACTCATATCTTTCCAACTTATCTATTTGATCTTTTTGTCGTTTGATATAACCTTCATATTTTAGCTCAATTTCTACTTGCATCAATGCTGTTTCATCATTTAGCAAATCAGCGAGGTTATTTCCATTTTCTTCTTTTATACACATCAATAATTTTTTCAAAGATATTTCCGATCTCTTACATAATTTTGAAACAGTTTCATTTGATATTATTTGATTTGTATTTTGCTGATTAAGTAGTGGATTTACAGAATCTGCGGTCAACTTTGTTTTATTACAAATATCAATAGATTTTTGTATTAATATTTCTCTTTTCTTAAAATATTCAAATAATTCTTTGGTGATGAGTCCAAAATTGTAACCATATTCCAAAAGTCTTCTATCTGTATTATCCTGTCTTAGTATTAATCTGTGTTCAGCTCTTGAAGTAAACATTCTGTATGGCTCATCGGTTGATTTTGTAACAAGGTCATCAATTAAAACTCCTATATATGCTTCACTTCTTTTTAAAGTAAAATCTTTTTCTTTCCGAATTTTTAGGCCAGCGTTAATTCCTGCGATTATTCCTTGAGCCGCAGCCTCTTCATAACCGGATGTTCCATTTATTTGACCGGCAAAATATAGGTTCTTTATCAGTTTTGTTTCCATCGTAAGGTCAACTTGATAGGGCGGAAAGTAATCGTATTCAACTGCGTATCCAGGACGCACCATTACTGCATCTTCAAGTCCAGGTACTGTATGAATTGCCTCAAGTTGAATTTCTTCTGGAAGCGATGAAGAAAATCCATTAAGATAGATCAAATCACTATTTAAGCCTTCTGGTTCTAAGAAAAGTTGATGTCGTGTTTTATCTTTAAACCTTACAATTTTATCCTCAATTGAAGGACAATATCTAGGACCGGCTCCCTTTATTAAACCGGTAAATAGTGGTGATTCAGAAAAGCCCTTTTCCAATATTTTATGTGTTAGAAGATTAGTGTATGTTAAATGACAACTTACTTGCGGTTGAAAAGGAAAGCTCGATTTATCTGTTCTTAACGAAAAAGGTTGAATTTGTTCATCTCCAGCTTGCTCTTCTAGTATTTTAAAATTTATTGATTTTTTTAAAAGTCTTGGTGGTGTTCCAGTTTTTAATCTTCCAGACTGAAATCCCAAATTAATTAGCGAGTCTGTTAGTCCAAGTGAGGGCTTTTCGCCAAAACGCCCGCCCGCCGTACTTTTCATCCCAGTATGCATTAATCCATTCATAAAAGTACCAGAACATACTATCACAGATTTGCAAAAAATATGTTCATTATTAGAAATTAAGACACCAATTACTTTTTGATTTTCTATAATAAGGTCTTTAACAGAAGTTTCGATTACACTTAAATTTTTTGTTGAAAAGACAACATTTATTGCTTCATTAGAATATAGTTCGCGATCCGACTGACATCTGTGAGCCCATACTGCCGGACCTTTTGATTGGTTGAGTGTTCTAAACTGAATTCCGGTTCTATCAGCAATTAAACCCATAACACCACCAAGAGCATCAACTTCATGAACTAAATGTCCTTTTGCACTACCGCCTATTGCAGGATTGCATGACATCCTTCCAATTGCTTTTTTATCCATTGTAATTAGTAAAACAGAACAACCCATATTGGCACTAGCTACGGCGGCTTCAATGCCAGCATGACCGCCCCCGATTACCAAGACATCAAAATTTTCCATATTCCCTTTTCAAATTGAATCGTTTCACGTGAAATATATTACTTCCCAATGCAGAATTTAGAAAAAATATTATTCAATATATCGTCAGAAGTTATTAAACCAATTATTTCATTTAGACAGTTTTCTGCGATTCTGAGATCTGCCGCTATATATTCCCCGCTAAAATTGTTTTTCAATGACAAACCTGCCTCTAACAAATGAGTTTTTGTTTGTTCTAATGCAGAATAATGTCTTACATTTGTCAGTATCGCTGTATTTTCACTATATGTAAATTCTCCGAATGATCTTTCGCGTACAAGATTAATGAGATTTTGAATGCCCGCGCCGGTTAAAGAGGAAATTCTAACATCAGCAATAAAATTTGGATCATCTTTCAAATCAATTTTATTAAGAACCGTAATAATTCTTTCTTTATTAGATAGGTTTATTATTTCTTCATATAAATTTTTTGAAAAACCTTGCTGGCTATCGAAAAGAAAAAGAATCAAATCTGCTTCACGGGTAACTTGTCGACTTCTTTCCACACCCTCAATTTCTATTTTATTTTCGGTCAATCTTATGCCGGCAGTATCATAAAGCTTATACAAGATGCCATCAATGCTAATATCCTCATGAATAATATCACGAGTTGTTCCTGGAATTTCACTTACAATCGCTCTTGATTCTTTTAACAAATAATTTAGTAATGAAGATTTCCCTACATTTGGTGCACCAACTATTGCAACATTCAATCCATCGGTTATTATTTTTCCAAAGGAATAAGATTTAAGAAGTAAATCAATTTCTTTAGTAAGCGAATTAATTTTTTCGCCGATGTTCTTTTTGGTTATTAATTCTATATCTTCTTCTGCAAAATCCAATTCTAATTCTATTATGGAAGATATTTCCAACAATGAATTTCTTAAATATTTTATTTTTGCTGAGAGGATACCATCAAGTTGATTTCTTGCACCTTTTAAAGCTGCTTCAGTTCGGGAATTGATCAGATCAACAACTGCTTCAGCTTGAGCCAAATCTATTTTCCCATTTAAAAAAGCTCTTTTAGTAAACTCTCCTGGTTCAGCCATTCGAATATCTTGTTCAAGTAGAGAAGAAATAATTCTTTGTGAAATTATCTGGCTTCCATGGCAGCTAATTTCAATACAATCCTCACCGGTATAAGAATTAGGTGATCTAAAAACTGAAACCAAAACATCGTCAATATAAGCGCTATTTGCTGTTTTAATTTTACCATAGTGGATTGTGTGAGAAGCGGAGTTTTGTAAGTCTGCTTTTCCATAAAAGAGATTATTTGCGACTTTAATGCTTTGCTTTCCGCTAAGACGAATTACGGCAATTGCCCCAGAACCTGGCGGCGTTGCTATTGCTACTATGGTATCTTCGTTATTATTATTCATTATAAAAAATTACGTATATTCCAAAGTAATCTCAATGAACAAAAAAATACTTAAAAACAAGGAGAAATATTTATTCTTTAGTGCAGTTTCACGTGAAAGTGTGCGATTCAAATTTAAAGCAATATATTGGATCTGAATAATTAAGTTTGATGTATAACCAAATGAAGTAATAAGGATTTACATGGCATTTAATTTTAACAAACTAACTGTAAAATCACAAGAATTAGTTCAATATTCTATTGAAATCGCTCAAAATTATAATAATCAACTAGTAGAGCCCGAACATTTTCTTGCAGCAATGATCCAGGATGAAGGAAATATTGTTGTTTCCATGCTAAAAAAAGTTGAAGCAAATATCAACCATCTTAAAATTAAAATAAATGAAGTTTTGGAAAAATTACCAAAAGTAAGTGGTGCTGGAATCGGTAATCAACAACTTTCTCAAAACACAGCGAAGCTTCTTGATAATGCTGCAGAAGAAGCGGGGAAACTAAAGGATGAATTTGTTTCTACCGAACATATTTTATTATCATTAATCTCAGTGACTGGAAAAGCCAGCCAAATATTAAAAGATAACGGATTAAACCGGGAAATAATTCTTTCAGCATTAAAGGATATTCGGGGCAATCAAAGAATAATTTCTCAGACAGCAGAGGATACATATCAGTCTTTAAAAAAATATGGAAGAGATTTAAATGAATTGGCTCAAACCGGAAAATTAGATCCTGTAATTGGAAGAGATGAAGAAATAAGACGTGTCTTACAAGTACTTTCCAGAAGAACTAAAAACAATCCAGTTATAATTGGTGATCCAGGAGTTGGTAAAACAGCAATTGCAGAAGGAATAGCACATAGAATAGTAAGTGGAGACATTCCGGAAAATCTAAAAACAAAAAGAATTGTTGCTCTGGACATCGGTGCATTGGTAGCCGGAACTCAGTTTAGAGGACAGTTTGAAGAACGTATAAAAGCAGTTATAAAAGAAGTGCAAGATTCAAATGGTGAAATAATTTTATTTATAGATGAACTTCATACATTAGTTGGTGCTGGTTCAGCTCAAGGTTCAATTGACGCAGCAAATATATTAAAGCCAGCACTTGCACGGGGTGAACTGCATGCCATTGGTGCTACTACCTTAGATGAATATAGAAAATATATTGAAAAGGACGCTGCATTAGAAAGAAGATTTCAACCGGTATACGTTGGTGAACCAACTGAAGAAGATGCAATTTCCATATTAAGAGGATTAAAAGAAAGATATGAAATACACCATGGAGTTAGAATTACAGACGGAGCCATTATCGCAGCGGTTAAATTGTCTAAACGATATATAGCCGATAGATTTCTTCCGGATAAAGCAATTGATCTGATTGATGAAGCAGCATCCAAACTTAGAATTGAAATTGATTCAATGCCAGAAGAGCTTGATACTATTGAGCGAAAGCTAAAACAATTAGAAATTGAAAAAGAAGCTTTACTTCGTGAAAAGGAAGAAGAATCTGGTAAAAGGATTAACGAATTGAATAAAGAACTTGTTGGATTGATTGAAGAACGAAATAGGTTGAAAAGTCACTGGGAATTAGAAAAAGGAAAAATCCAAAATATACAAAAAATGAAAAGTGAAATAGAGAATGCAAAAATGCAATCTGAACAACTGGAACGGGATGGTAATTTGGCTAAAGTTGCAGAACTTAGATATGGAACAATAATTTCTTTGGAAAAAAAATTAAAACTTGAGTCCGATCAATTAAATGAAATACAAAAATACCACAAGATGTTAAAAGAAGAAGTGGACCCTGAGGATATTGCAGAAATTGTAGCTAAGTGGACGGGTATTCCGGTAAGTAAAATGATGGAGAGTGAAAGAACTAAATTAGTTCGGATGGAAGATGAATTGCATAAACGTATTATCGGTCAGGATGATGCGGTGGTGGCTGTCGCTAATGCAATCAGAAGATCGCGTGCTGGTTTGCAAGACTCAAATCGCCCCATCGGATCATTTATCTTTTTAGGAACAACGGGTGTTGGAAAAACAGAATTGGCTCGGGCGTTAGCAGAATTTTTATTTGATGATGAACATTCATTAGTCCGGATTGATATGTCAGAGTATATGGAAAAATTTTCAGTATCAAGATTAATAGGAGCACCTCCTGGATATGTAGGTTATGAAGAAGGTGGACAATTAACTGAAGCAGTAAGGAGAAGACCATATTCGGTTGTTCTTTTAGATGAAATTGAAAAAGCTCATCATGATGTATTCAATATTTTGCTTCAGGTACTTGATGATGGACGTTTAACTGATAACCAGGGAAGAACAGTTGATTTTAAAAATACTATTATTGTAATGACTTCAAACATTGGCTCGCAGTTAATTCACGATAAACTTGAATCATTTACTGAAGAAAATGCAAGTGATATTCTGGACGATCTGAGAGTGAAATTAATAGAGATGTTAAGAAAAACAATCCGACCAGAGTTCTTAAACAGAATTGATGAAGTAATAATTTTTAAACCATTGCTTAAAAATGAACTTAGAGAAATAGTCGATTTACAGCTTCAAAAATTAGTTAGATCACTTGGTGAAAAAAACATATTGCTTAAAGTTGATGATGAAGCGAAAGATTGGCTCGCAAAAATTGGTTATGATGTAACTTATGGTGCCAGACCATTAAAACGAACTATCCAGAAATATTTAGTTAACCCACTCTCCCAGGAAATATTAATGAATAATTTTAGAAGCGGAGATTCAATAGTTGTTCGGGTTGGCGAAAATGGAAAATTTAGTTTTATCAAGCAGTAATATTTTTGTGGAGATTATATGTTAGAAAAAATTAAAACTTCAGTAACAATTTCTACTACGCCGGAAATATTATATAAAGCCTGGTTAAACAGTAAAGAGCACAGTGCATTCACTGGTGGAAAAGCAGTTGTTAGTTCTAAAGTCGGAGCAGGTTATACCGCCTGGAATGGTTACATTTCTGGAAAAAATATTTTACTCTATTCAAATAAAAAAATTATTCAATCATGGCGGTCAACAGATTTTCCTGCTGGTTGTCCGGATTCAAGGTTAGAAATAATTTTTGGTGCCACAAAAACCGGAACAAAAATTACTTTAATTCATTCTGATTTACCGGAAGGACAAGGGAATGATTATAAAAAAGGTTGGAAAGATTTTTATTTCCAACCAATGAAGAAATATTATAAGAAAAAATAGATCCCAGCATAGAAATATTTTTGTGAAAACAAATGGTTGTTGCCAATTGCAATCCTATCTTGGAGTAGTTGTTTATTTGTTTCCCGCTAATTTTTTATATTTGTTTTGCAAATAAATAACCCGGGAGTTCGTTATGAAAAAATCAGTTTTAATTCTTCTTATAGGAAGCAGAAAAGAATCAGCAATCAATGTTCAAAAAGTGCTTACTGGCTGGGGATGCCTAATCAAAACGCGTCTTGGTATACACGACGGTGTTCTGGATAATTGTTCTGACCAGGGTCTTTTAATATTGGAATTAGTAGGTGAGCCGACACAAAAAGAAGAACTTGCCAGAAAAGTTGCCGTAATTAAAGGGGTTAGTTCTAAATTAATTGAATTAGAAGTACCCGAAGAAAAAACGGTTTAATTTGAAGATTACACCTAGAACACAAAGTCGAAAATAATTATCAGAGATCTCACCGATCTCACAATCCTTTTTTAACTCAAGTATAATTTTTGATGAACACAAAACTTTTTTTTATTCGTAAAACAAAAAATCTTTTTGAAAGATTTAAGCTGCACATTTTTATCAATCCTTTTAGCAACATCTTTTTGCAATTAGTTTATCTTTCAAAACTATCCAAATGGATCAATGACGCACCAAAACCATCCTATAATGATTTCTATTGTAAAAAAGTTGATTACGGTAAACGGATGTTGATGCATAAATACATTTTGGAAAAAGAAGAACTTGAAAATGATATTGACTATTTGGAATTCGGTGTAGCAAGCGGAGTATCTTTTAAGTGGTGGGTAGAAAATAATAAAAATACTAAATCGAAATTTTATGGCTTTGATACTTTTACTGGTTTACCAGAAGATTTTGGCGTGTTCAAAAAAAACGATTATTCCCAGAATGGAAAATTCCCACCGATCAATGATGAACGTGTTGAATTTTGGAGCGGAATGTTTCAAAAATCTTTACCGAAATTTTTGAACAAGTTTTCTTGGAATCGTAAAGTTGTAATTCATATGGATGCCGACCTGTATTCATCGACTCTTTATGTGTTAACCTCCGTTGCAAGATATTTAAAGGAGGGAGATATTATTATTTTTGATGAGTTTGGAGTGCCAACACATGAGTTCCGCGCATTTGTAGATTTTTTTAGCGCATATCCAATGAAATATGAATTACTTGCTGCTACAAATAATTATTTGCAGATTGCGATAAAAATTATTGAAGTTAAATAATTTTTACCGGGAACCATCTTCCAAAAGAAAGTTAGCCGCCAGAGCAGCTTTAATTTTTTCTAACTAAAATCGCCGCCCATTTGGAATTAAGTTTAATTTTAATTTCGGAAGTATCAGAATTAAATTGCTCTCCATTTAGTACATCATAATACTCTTCTTTTATTGTAACCGGAATGCGAACACTTTTCTTCAACCTGCTATTATTTATAACAACAATAACTTTTTGGCTCTCATAATTTCTGGAGAAGACGTAGACTTCATTTTTATTATCAGCCAACACAGTGTGGAAATCGCCAAGTTGCAATACCGGCAAACTGTTTCGTATTTCAATTAATTTTTTATAATGTTTGAAAATGTCTTTGTTGAATTCAACTTTATCAGGGTTAAACTTTTTTGTTTGATCGGGTAGAAATATTTCATCTTCATATTTATTGTCTTCCCACACCATTGGTTTGCGGCAGCAGGGATCATTAGCGCCCCACATACCAGCTTCGTCTCCATAATAAATCATAGGCGCACCAAGATAAGTCATCTGAAAAATCGCCATCAGCTTTTGAATTTGGATTTCATCTCCATTCGGTTTTCTTGTATTGTATTTTGTATTTTCCGCTTTCGATTTTTGGAAGAAGTCCGGCCAGTTGCTGTAAGAAGCTAAATCCCGGTTTACAATATGGGAAAGTAATCTGTTTGTATCGTGGCTATCGAATAAATTCTGCTGAACAAATGAAACTCCTGTAATAAATGATTCGCGCAATTCTTTCAACTTCTTATCAAACTCAGAGGTTTTCAATCTATTATTTTCATCAATAAAATATTCGGAAGAAATAAAAGCGAAGTTATAATTCATAACTGCATCAAACTCGTCTCCTTCAAGATATGGTTGGATTGCTTTTATCGAATCTATAACCTCGGCAGTTAAGTATGCTTCCGGATTTATCGACTTAACAACTTTCCGCCAGTCTTTCCAGAATGCGTGCTTCACACAGAACGCTACATCAAGGCGCCAGCCATCTATACCTACTAAAGTGTTTCCATTGCCAGCCGGATCCATCCATCTTTTTGTTGCAGCAAAAATATATTCTCTGGGACCCTTTACAATTCCGTTTTCATCTTCTCTTAATTCTGGAAGATCTTTTACTCCAAACCAGCCTTCATAATCAAATTTTTCTCCTTTGGCTGGATTATTCCAGGACTTGATTGTGAACCAATCCTTGAATCGTGACTTTTGTTGATTCTTCAAAACATCCTTAAATGCAAAAGAGTTAATCCCCATATGATTAAAAACGCCATCGAATATTATTCTCATTCCTCTTTTATGAATTTCTTCAATTAACTTTAAAACAAGTTTATCTGCCTGGGTCCAATTCCACGTTGATGGATCGTCGGGGATTTCTGAAGCAATTAACTTTCTATCACCATCCGGATCTGGACCAAAATTTGGATCGACGTGGTGATAAGTTGCGCCATCATATTTATGAAGAGAGGGAGCTTCAAAAACAGGATTGAGATAAATGGCGTTTACACCAAGCTCCTGTAGATAATCAAGTTTGTCTATTATTCCTTTAATATCTCCGCCGTATCGTCTTCGCTGGATGTTGTACCAAACATTCTTTCCGTTTTGCTTTTCCCAGGGTTGAAGCTCATACCAATCCGATGTCCACGGGCTGATTTGCCATGGTGAAGTTGTATCGTGAGGCCAGCATCCGCGAATGTTTTCAAATATTGGATCATTTGATGGATCACCATTCCTAAATCTTTCCGGAAAGATTTGATACCAGACTGCTTTCTTTGCCCACAGCGGAACAAATTCTTCTGTGTTTTTTAATTGATCAGGATTCATTTGAACATCCTTTGTAAATTGAGACAAAAGATTTGATGAAAGAAAAATTAATATTATTAAATAGGATAGAAATATTTGATAAATCATATTATTATTTGTTTTCTGAAAATATAATTATAATGATTCTAAGATGGTAGGATTTGTTTGGTGATTTGGATGAAGATAAATTTAAAATAAGAAAATGATGGAATGGTGAATATAGATTTCATTCACCATTCAGCAAAAGGTTACCAGCTAATTCAACCCGCACATTCCAGTAGAACAACCGCCGGATGGTAAACCACAATTTCCGCTTGCACAGCTATCATTATAGGAAGATCCTGAAGATTCATTCATTGATGCGCTGAAAGTAGATAAAAGTTTTTTTGCATTGGCTGAGCTGCATTTTGGACAAGATACTTCCGATAAATTAGCACTGGATTTATGGAGTACTTCGTATTTTGTATTGCAGTCATTACATTTATATTCGAAAATAGGCATACAATTCTCCAATTTTTTTAATTTATATTGTTATGTGATGAATCGTTTTGCGAATGGTTTCAGCAAAACAAGAAAAATATAATCGGCAATTCCAAAAGTTTTAAATGACAACTATTGTAGAGTAAATCAATTTATGATTGAAATATTGTTAACTATTCTTTCAGACCAAGAAAAGAAATCAGCCGGTTATGAGCTTCGTCCGGAAGATTAACATTATATTTTTTATAAAAGTCGATTGTCGTTTCAACACTTTTGAAATAACTCTGGCAGGCAGAACAGCTATCAAGATGGTTTTTAATTGCAACGCATCTTGGAGAATTTAGCTGTTCGCCGAGATTATCACAAATGTGACTCATCACTTCTTTACAAGTTATATTATTTTCCATATTGCATTGTTTTGTTTAGTTCGTTTCTTAAAAAGGCTCTTGCTCTGTGTAACCGAGATTTTACAGCAGGCACAGAAAGCCCCACAATTTTACCAGTTTCCTCAGTGGATAATCCCTCAACATCCCTAAGCATAAAAACAATTCTATAATCAGCGGGCAATTTTTCAATCGCACCATCCAGTAAATTTTTTAGCTCGTTGTTATCAGTAATTCGTTCTGGAGAAATATTCCAATCTGTAATACTGCTTTCATCAATTAAAGCGTCATCGTCATCAAACGATGCAAACATTTCTCTTTTACTTGCTCTCGCAAGCATCAGGCAGTGGTTGGAAACTATTGTGTAAAGCCAGGTTGATAACTTCGATTTACCATCAAATTGATTAAGATTTTTTACCATACTCAGAAATGTTTCCTGCATGGTATGTTCGGCTTTATCTTTATTCCTGCAAATCTTAAAAGCAAAGTTGAATATCGTCTGCTCGTAATTTTTTACAAGTTCTGTCAGCGCTTTTCTATCGCCGTTCTTTGCCTGATTTATTAATTCACTTTCTTCCATTTTATGTGATGCTCTTTCTTTATTAAAGATTCGTCCTTTATTTTATGTCTAAGGGTTTTACTTGGTGGTACAATACCGACATTTATTTTTTATTTAATTTCCAGGCTTTTCCATAAATACCAACTTGCCACCGAACTAAAAGGACTCCAATTGTTTTCTTTAGAAATTTTTATGATCCTCTTTTCATCGGGCAATTTCTTTAGATTGTAAATTAACATAATTGCACGCTTTAATCCAAGATCACCAGTGGGTAAAACATCTGATCTTCCTAAAGTAAAAATAAGAAACATGTGTACTGTCCAGGTTCCAATCCCTTTTACTTTTATTAGCTCGTTTGTAATCTCTTCATTTGATTTGATCTGTATTTTTCTAAAACTTATTTCTTTACTAATAATTTTTTCAGACAGATCTTTTACAAACTTTACCTTAGAATTTGATAAACCAAGAGCACGAATATCAGTATGTTCGGCATCTAAAATTTTCTTTGGTTTAGGATCCTGGTTAAAGTAATCCATAAATCGCCTGTAAATTGAGTCCGCCGCTTTAAGTGATAATTGTTGTTGAATGATTGAACCCAACAAAGAAATGTAATAATCATTATGCGGCTGCAAATTGCATTTACCAATCTTTTTTATTAAAGTTGAGAGGCGTTTATCGTTCCTTGAAAGATGAACAATTCCTTTTTCAATTTCTTGCTTTGTCATAGTAAAAATCGCGTATTAAAAATCAATTAAAAATTTATGCTCGCACAAACACTAAAAAATATAAAAGAAAATAAGTTATTCAAAAATATAAAAGAAGAAGAATTTAATCTTCATTTAAGTCCGGATAATTTGCTTTATAAGTTACGAGGTGATGTAATTTATAGAGAGGGCGATGTTGCGGAAAACATTTTCCTTATTATTAATGGTGAGGCAAGGATAGTTAAAGAGCGGCTACTTGGAATGGCGAAAAGGGTTATTAGAAGTGAAAACGATTTTTTAGGCGAGGAAGATTTTTTGGAAAATATGCCGCGTAGCTCCACCGCATTTGCACTTAAAGATTGCAAACTTGTTGTTCTTGAAAGAGCCGAGATTGATTTTTTGATTAGCGATAACGAAAAAATTCTTGAAAACCTTAAAAGAGAGTCAGATGAAATTATTGATTTAGTAAAACCGGCTTCATCAAATGAATTAAAAGAAGCAGAATTAAAACAAAAAGAACTTGAAAAGGATATTAACGGTACTGATTTTATAAAGGAAAAAGATTTTGATTTTAATAAAATGGAAGCGCCGGTAATTGAAAACGAGGGAAGCGTTGAGCAAAAACCGGTACACATTGAATTGGGAACTAATGCTGAAGCTATTTCTAAGGAAGAAGCTGAACCGGTTGACAAGATAGAATCAAAACAGCTTTCGGACGAACAACTGCATTTAATTATTCGCGCAGCACAATCGGTAAATAGTAACATAAAACTTGAGGATGTTCTTAAGTCCATTTTAGACTCCGCGCAGCGCCTAACACATGCAGAAAGAGGAACTCTTTATTTGGTTGATAGAGCGAAGGAAGAAATATGGTCGAAGGTTTTGGATGGTGATAATATTACCGAAGTTAGATTAAGAATTGGAGAGGGAATTGCCGGATGGGTTGCACAAAATAAAGAAGTAGTTAACATTGGTGATGTTAAGAACGATGCAAGGTTTAACCAGGATTATGATAAAACAAGCGGCTTTCAAACTAGAAATATGTTGTGCTTTCCTATCAAAAATAAATCTGATGAAGTTGTTGGAGTTCTTCAATTATTAAACTGCAAGTATGGCGAATTTACAAAATTTGATGAACGGTATTTAGAAATGCTTTCTGTTCACGCCGCGCTTGCATTGGAAAATGCTGAACTTGTTGAAAAACTTTTACAGACAGAAAGAATAAGCTCGCTTGGTAAAATGGCTAACTTTCTTATCCAGGATATTAAGAAACCGATTCTTGTTAGCAAACGATATGCTGAGCATATGAAATCAAAAAATCCTCCGCCTGAGTATAGCCAGGTTTTAGATATGATGTTGGAACAGTTGAATCATGTAGCCGATCTTGTCCAAACAACTTCAAGTTACTCTGAAGGAAATTCAATTGTTCAATCAATAACTTACAAATTAAATGAAACATTAAATGAAATTCTTGCAAAGCAGGAATCTATTGTACGGATTAGGAACTGCGCGATTGTTAAAAGTTTTGATAATGATACTACTGTAAAAATAGACAAGAAAGAATTTTCAATTGCATGTATGCACATCATCAGAAATGCCTGCGATGCAATGCCGGATGGAGGAAAAATTCTTGTTACAACAAAAATAGTAAAGAGCTACGTTGAAATTTCCTTTAAAGATAATGGCTTGGGAATTCCGGACAGCATTAAAGAAAAAATATTCGATCCATTTATGTCTCATGGAAAGAAAGAGGGAACCGGGCTCGGCTTATCAATTACCCGCAGCATTATTGAAAACCACAACGGCAAGATTGATGTTGAAAGCGATCTTGGCGAAGGAGCAACTTTTATTATTACACTTCCAACATTTTAGTAAATATGGTTGCTGATTAAGTGAAACAAATTCATTTTTCATTCAACCATTAATTTTTATTGTTATGCAAAAGTATAACCTGATCACTATCCTTGGTGCAACTGCTGTGGGTAAAACCTTTCTTGCCTCGCAGCTTGCCAAAGTATTTAATGGGGAAATTATATCTGCGGATTCCCGCCAGGTTTATAGAGGAATGGATATAGGCACTGGAAAAGATTTGCAGGATTATGTGGTTGATGATTTTCATGTTCCATTTCATTTAATTGATGTTGCTGAACCAACAGAAGAGTATAATCTTTTTCAATTCGTAAAGGATTTTACTGCTGCATTTCAAATAATAAAATCGCACAACAAAATTCCATTTCTTGTTGGAGGCACCGGTCTTTATCTTGACGCTGTTCTTAAAAATTATTTGCTAAAAGAATCGTTACCAGATAAAGATTACCAGGATTATCTTCGTACTTATTCTCTGGAAGAGCTTCAGAATAAATTATTGAAACTTAATCCGGCACTACATAATACCACAGATTTGTTAGACAAAGAAAGAGTAATAAGGGCAATTGAAATTGCAGTAAATGCAAGCAAGGAAATTGAAAAGCCGGAAATAAATTCGATTGTTATTGGTGTTAGGTTAGAGCGCACTGCTGTTAAGGAAAGAATTACAACCAGGCTTAAGATCCGCCTTGACTCCGGTATGATTGAAGAAGTTGCCCGCCTTGTTGAAAACGGATTGAGTTATGATAAATTAAGTTTCTTTGGTTTGGAGTATAGATATATTGGATTGTACCTGCAAGGCAAGTTGAGTTTTAATGACATGTTCCAAAAATTAAATAGTTCGATTCAAAGTTTTTCAAAAAGGCAAGGAACCTGGTTTAGAAAAATAGAGAGGGAAGGAATTTTTATTAATTGGATTGATGGTGCCGATTTTGAAAAAGCAGCCAGGATTATCAAAGAAAAATATTTTTTGGAATTTTTTTAATTCACGCCAGTGCATTAACAGAATCATTCATCAACATATCAAACCACGCATTAAATTATCAACAATTAAACAATGCAGCAATTAAACAATAGCAATCTAAAAACAAATTTACCGTCAGAAGTAGAGCGGTACTTAAATAAATACTCACTCACAACCTGGCAAATGGAAGGCTGTGCGCTTGATAATATTAATTGCATTGTTGTAATTCCTGCAATTGCAGAATACGAAAACATTCGTACGCTTATTTCTTCACTTGCTGAAAATGAAAATTTTTTTTTGAAGAAACATTAATTCTTTTTGTCATAAATAATCTTCAATCTTCTTCTGAAGAAGTTAAAAGTGATAATTGGAAATCGATTCAGCTTCTTAAAGAGGTTCTGCTTGGTAAAGCAAAGGATGAGTTAGAAAAAAAAGTATTTGCAGCTAAACTAAAAATTGGTTTTATAGATGCTTCTTCAAAAGGAAAGGAACTTCCGGAAAAGGATGGCGGAGTTGGGCTTGCAAGAAAGATTGGGTTGGATTTATCTCTTAAAGTATTTAATTACAATTCTTCCAGAAAAAAAATTCTTGTTTGTCTTGATGCAGATTGCACTGTTGATAAAAATTATCTTACTGAAATTCATCAGTCATTCAAACAAAAAAATATTTCAACCGCATATGTAAACTTTAATCATCCATTAAAAGGGAACGCAGAAGATAACCTTGCAATTATCTGTTATGAAATTTTTCTCCGGTATTATGTTCTTGGTTTGCAACTTGCAAACTCGCATTTTGCTTTCCATACTGTTGGTTCAACCATGGTTTGTGATTATTTAAGCTACATAAAAGTTGAGGGAATGAACAAGCAAAAAGCCGCAGAAGATTTTTATTTTATGGAAAAACTTGCAAAGAATTATAAAATAGAAAAGATAGAAACTACAAATATTTATCCTTCAGCAAGACCATCGTGGCGGGTTCCATTTGGAACCGGGCAGCGGATTAGCCGGTTTCTATCTAACGCGCAGAATGAATACTTGCTTTACTCGCCGGAAGCATTCATCATCTTAAAAAAATGGTTAGAGATTTTTAATAACTCATCAATCAAATCATCAATGGAATATTTGGAAGAAGCCCGGGATATTCATCAATCACTTTATGATTTTTTAATTGAACAGAAGTTCGACTCAAATTGGGAAAAAATCAGGAATAATTATAAAAATTCAGAGACACTTCAAAAGCAAAAAATTTTTTGGTTTGATGGATTCAAAACCTTGAAGTTAATTCACTATCTGCGGGACGCAGCCTTTCCATTAGTTCCAATGTTTACAGCAATTGATGAGTTGTTGAAATTATATGATTCTTCCAAGGTTATCGGCTGGGGTGATTCCAAGATTCCACCGATTGATATTCAAAAAAAATATTTGGAAGCATTAAGGATTGTGGCTTAAAAAACAATCGCCAAATTTTTCCATAACCAGAGCCTTAGCTTATTACTTAGTTTTTCTTTTTTCACTTTGCTATATTTACACTCCAATTTATAAGGATATTAATGGCGCTAATAGACAAATTAAGATTGATAAAAGAAAGGTACGACAGAGTTATTAATCAACTTGAAGACCCGAACAATTTAAGTAACCAGGAAAAGCTAATCTCTTTAAGTAGAGAAAGAAGCGAACTTCTTACCATAGTTGATGCATATAATAAATACAATGAAGTTCTCAAAAACATCGATGGCAATAAAGAAATAATTGAAAGCGAAACCGACAAAGAACTTGTGGATTTTGCCGATGCCGAACTGACGGAATTAAAAAAAAGGAAAGAAGAACTTGAAGATGAAATTAAAGTAATCTTAATTCCGAAAGATCCAAACGATAATAAAGATGTGATTGTAGAAATCCGTGCGGGGACAGGCGGGGATGAAGCTGGATTGTTTGCTGCCGATTTGTACAGAATGTACTCCCGATTTTCTGAAATGAAAGGATGGAAGAAAGAAGTAATTGATATTAATGAATCGGGTTTAGGCGGATTAAAAGAAGTTGTTTTCTCTTTAAATGGGCAGGGAGTTTACGGCGATTTGAAATTTGAAAATGGTGTTCATCGCGTGCAGAGAGTACCTTTGACAGAAACACAGGGTAGAGTTCACACTTCTGCGGCTTCTGTTGTAGTTATGCCGGAGGTTGAAGAAGTTCAGATAGATATCGATATGAACGAATTACGAATTGATGTTTACAGAAGCGGTGGCGCTGGTGGACAGAATGTAAATAAAGTTGAAACTGCAATTAGAATAACTCACATTCCAACCGGAATAGTTGTTCAATGCCAGGATGAAAGATCGCAGTTAAAAAACAGGCAGAAGGCGATGAAGGTTTTACGAGCACGACTTTATGATGCAAAGCAAAAAGAAAGAACAGATGAAATTGCCGCTACCAGAAAATCAATTGTAAGAAGCGGCGACAGAAGTGATAAAATTAGAACGTACAACTTTCCGCAAAACAGAGTTACAGATCACCGGATTGGTTTAACTCTTTATAACCTTTCCAACATCATGGAAGGTGATGTAAAGGATTTAATCGAAGCGCTAAAAATGGCTGATAGAGCAGAGAAGCTAAACAGCAGTGTCGAAGCATAATCTTAAACTTCTCTTGCTTTGTGCTTGTAACAACCAATCCAAAATCCCACGAGTTGGTACAAACAAAAATGGACTAGCATCAATAAAATTCTATTTCTTTATAATAAAAACAAAAATTATATTAATATTGAAAATAGTATTGCCATCCTGAAATTCCCGGGTGGCTTTTCTATAAGCCAAAATTTCAAAGAGGTTTTAAATGATTAGCTTTAGAAAATTAATGTTCGCATTATTCTTCCTGGTTTTTCTTTGTGGAAATTTTTATAGTCAGAACCTAAGAGTTATTCAAAATGGAAACAGATATTATTTATCAAATAAAGTAATTGTAAAATTAAAAACAGCGGCGGTAGACAATTTAAATAAAAGCATTTCACTTTCTTCTTCGCTTTCCAGTAAATTAATCTTATATAAAGTTCAGAAAGTAAGTAAGACTTTCTTAATCAATTCGTCTTCCTCAAACTCATTAAATAATATTGTAACAATAGAATATTCATCAGAAGTTGATCCGATGATTGTTGCTGCAAAAGTCCGCAGTCTTGAAGGAGTGCTTTGGGCAGAGCCGCATTATGTTTATAAAATCAATTTTGTTCCAAATGATCCATCATATTCATTACAATGGAGTTTATCAAAAATAAAAGCTCAGGAAGCCTGGGATATTTCAAAAGGAGATACTTCGGTTATTATTGCGATTGTAGATACGGGCATAGATTGGGATCATCCGGATTTAGCAGCCAACATCTGGATCAACAGAAATGAAAATCCGAATAACGGAGTAGATGATGACCACAATGGTTTTGTTGATGATTACAGAGGCTGGGATTTTGGTGGACTGAGCGGTTCGCCGGATAATAATCCAATGGAAG
Organism: Ignavibacteriales bacterium; assembly: GCA_026390815.1. Taxonomy (NCBI): domain Bacteria; kingdom Pseudomonadati; phylum Ignavibacteriota; class Ignavibacteria; order Ignavibacteriales; species Ignavibacteriales bacterium. The sequence goes on from JAPLFH010000024.1 coordinate 125,560, forward strand.
ACCGTCCGGACCACGGAACACATGTTGCCGGTATTGCTTCGGCGGTTACAGATAATAGTGTAGGTGTTGCATCCATCGGAAGTAAGTGTAAATTGATGGCTGTAAAAACTTCACAAGATAATTACCGGGATGGAAATGGCAATCCTTATATAGCGTACGGGTACGAAGGAATTGTTTATGCTGCCGATAATGGAGCTAAAGTAATAAATTGTAGTTGGGGTGGGTCGGGATTTTCTATGCTATCGCAGGCGGTTATAAATTACACTTTATCTAAAGGGGCGCTTGTAGTTGCTGGCTCTGGTAATAATGGTGTTTCTGAAACAGAGTTTCCCGCAGGTTATGATGGAGTACTTTCAGTTGCTTCAACTGGAACGAGCGATATAAAATCTTCATTTTCAAACTATGGCTATACTGTGGACGTTTGCGCACCCGGAGAAAGTATTTATTCTACCTGGATGAATGATGGCTATGCTTACTTGCAGGGTACGTCAATGTCTTCGCCATGTGCTGCCGGCTTAGCCGGATTGGTATTCTCCCAGTTTCCTAATCTTTCTCCAATGCAAGTCGGGGAACAAATACGTGTTAATTGTGATAACATCGATAATATAAATTCTTCATTTGCAAAGCAGCTTGGTGGTGGAAGAATAAATGCTTTCAAAGCGTTAAGTAATACAAATTCAATTTCTGTCCGGGCATACAGTATTCAATATACTGATTTGACTACCGGCGGAGATGGTAATGGAATTTTTAAACCGGGAGAAGAAGTTCAGATTAATGTTAAATTCAGAAATATTTTAAATGCTACTTCAAACCTTGTAATTAATCTGCAAAGTCTTTCTAATTTTGCCACTGTTGAAAATCCAGATTACAACGCAGGAACAATTAGTTCGCAAGATTCATTAACAGTAGCATTCAAATTTATTATAAACCAAAATGTACCGTACGATTATGTTCAATCATTCTTAATTAATTACAATGATGGCTCTTATTCAGACTTCCAGGGGCTGAATGTAACTGTAAATCCAACTTATCTAACTCAAGGTGGGAATGAAATTGAAATGACGGTTACAAGCAAGGGTAATCTTGGATTTAATGATTATGCAGATAATCAACAGGGAAATGGATTTAAATATAAAAACGGGAGCAACCTTTTGTTTGAAGGAGCCTTGATGTATGGAACGACAGCAACGAATGTTAATAACGTTGCGAGAAGTTCAGACGCTGGAGTTCAAAGCAAAGACTTTTCAATAGTACAACCTTTTACTCTGTACATTCCGGGCGCAATTGCTGACCAGGAAGGACTAACAATTTTTAATGATAATTCTTCTCTTAAAAAACTTGGGATTACAACAAAATTACACACGTATTCTTTCGCCAGTACACCCTTGGAAAAATCTATTATCCTTCATTATCGATTTACCAATAAAGGCAGGACAAGCATATCTAATCTTTATACTGGTTTATATTTCGATTGGGATTTATATGGTGGTTCCACTGATGAAACAAATTATGACTCCGTGAATAATTTTGGATACGTACATCCTACCGGCGGACAACCGGAGACTTATGTGGGTTGTGCATTAATCTCCTCTGCAAATTATGGATATTATGCGATACGCAATGAGGGTGGAGATGGTGGCTTTGGTGTATATGATGGATTTACTGATTCAGAAAAATGGGAAGCACTTTCCAGCGGTGTTTTTAAAAAGCAAGCCGGTCCCAGTGATATATCGATGGTTGTTTCTTCAGGACCATACTCATTAACAGTTGGCGATTCCGTTGATGTTGCATTTGCGATTTCTGCGGGGGATAATCTGGCAGACGTTCAGAATTCAATTAATGCAAGCCGTACAAAGTTTTCTCAAATTATAACTGATGTAGAAAATAAAGTTGTTAAGGAGTCTTTGGAATTTAGATTGGAACAGAATTATCCGAATCCATTCAACCCAGTTACAATTATAAATTACGAATTAGGAATTACTGGTAAAGTAACATTAAAAGTATATGATGTTCTTGGTAATGAAGTAGCAACACTTGTAAACGAGGAAAAGTCAGCAGGTAAATACCAAGTTGAATTTAATGCAGCGAATCTGCCAAACGGTAAATCAGCATTTTCAAGCGGAGTTTATTTCTATAAATTGCAATCGGCAGGATTTACAACCACAAAGAAATTTATTTTATTGAAGTGAGTGTTCTTAAATCAAAAATTAAATTTTGGCTGATGAATATGATTTATCAGCCATTATTTAAAGAGCACAATTTATGACACCCAAAAGCTTCATTCAAGTTTAACCGCGAGTTTCAAACCGATAAGGCTATAGAAGGACAAATTCATTGTTACAAAAAAGAAGATGATCAATCAGTACAGCAGTTTTTAACTATTTCTGGCAATGAATGAAGATGATATTGGAAAAATATAAGGTGATATATCTGATTACCTTTCTGCTTAAGCTATTCATATAATCCATAGCAAATCTTTAAGTCCATTTCATGTAGATGTTTTGTGTTATTTTCAAAAATATATTTTTTAAATAAATTTTTTGTTTCAAAAAAAAGTTATATCTTTCTTTCAGTTTAAATCTATATAAAATAAAAAACCCGAAGTAATAGCATACTTCGGGTAAAACAATAAATCCCAAAAATCTAACAGTCGGCTTGATGTTGGGACTCTTAATAACACAAGGTTCAACTTAAACCTTCCAAGAGAAAAAGTCAAGCCATTTGTATCATTCCTTTAATAAGGAGGACGCTAATGTCTTCAAAAAAAGGAAAACCTGGATATATCAAAATATTCACCAAGAAAATAACTCTTCGTAATGGAAGAGTTATATATGCTGGAGAATGTGGGCTTAAGGCCTTCTGTATCTGGGTTAAATCCAAATAATGAAAAAGCCGGTCTTTGGACCGGCTTTAATATTTCAATCATACCAAATTAATTTTTGAAGCAATAAATACTCTCATAGACTTATAGCATTTTACTGGGGTATTCTGGAAGAGTATTTGGATAAAAGCCTTTTGATTTGATTGTGGCAGATTGTAAGACGAAGAATATAAAAACACTCTGACAAGCATCTCTTCACTGAATGATCAAAGCATTAGTTTTCAATTAAAGAATGACTTTGTTGAATGTGGGAGATTCCGTTGTATTGGTAATAAGTTCGGAAAAGATTTTGATGTTATATTGATGCAAAAAAATATTTAATATATAATAGACAGATTAAAAATTTCCCCCCATTTTTTTGTGGTGTTCATCTAAAGTGCTGATGATAAATTATCCGAAAGAAGTACTTTGTCTTTAGTCGAAATTCAATTTTATGTTTACAATTTCTGGTCGGTTTCCCAATCGTATTGGTGGTCCCCATCCGCCAAAACCGCTTGAAACATAAAAGTGCGTATTCCCTTTTTTCTTATAACCCCAGCTAACCTCATAAACCATTTCGGTAATATAGTTGAATGGCCAAAGCTGTCCGTGGTGTGTATGTCCGGATATTTGTAAATCCACTCCATTCTCAACTGCTTCATTCAATCCAAACGGTTGATGATCCATCATAACAACTGGAAGGGTTTTGTCTACGCCCAACATAATTTCTTTTAATTCTTTCCTTTTCTTATGGGCAAATTGATTAATGCTTCTGTCTTCTCTTCCAACCAAATAAAAGCTGTTGTTAATCTTAACCGAAGTATCGCGCAGCATTTTTATTCCATGCTCACCAAGATATTTTACTGCGGCTTCAACTCCGCCAATGTATTCATGATTTCCGGTAATTGCATAAACTCCGTGTTGGGCTTTAATATTTCGCAATGTATCTCCAAGATCTTCCTTTATAACCGGCGCAAGATCTTCATCAATTATATCACCGGCAAGCAACACAATATCTGGCTTTAAGGAATTGATTGTATTTACAAGAAAACTCAGGCGCGATTTACCAATTATTGTCCCAAGATGAATATCAGAAGCAACAACAACGTTCCAGCTTGTTTGTGAATTAACTTTCTTTGGAATATTTATCTCCAGTGTTTTAATGCGGGGATTAAGAGCATTTATCCTTCCGGCAATTAACGCCAAGAAAGAAATTGAAACAAGGATTATCGCTATAACCTGTTTTGTTTTTGCGTAATCTTTAAATATAAATTGAGGAAAAATTCCTGTTAGATAATTGATCAGTCGGAGGATATCTATCAGCAAAACACCAAGTAAAAGATAAACCATTATTGCAAGCCAGAATGATCCGATCCAAACAAAGACATCACTAAATGTAGAGAGCGCGAAATTTTCTATAACTCTTCCTGCAAGGTAAGAAAGCGCTAGAAACAAAAAGAGGATCAGGTAATAAGTCCTGATTGGTGAGTCTTTTGGAATTGCCTGCCATCCGCGGATGAAGATGTAATAATTAACCGATCCATAAATGAGAAGCACAATAGAAAAAAAGATTATAAAGTTTTTCATTTTATTTTGGAAGTTTTCTTGTTGACAACATAGTTTAGCTAAAAGAGGTTTCAGAGCGTTTAATAAATCTCTTTTTATAATCTAATTCAAAATTAACCCCTCCATGTAAATAATTCAAATTTCAATCGGCAGATACAGTTTTAATTAAGGTAAACCGATCAGCTTTTCTGGTAAATCAATCTAAAAGAAGAAACCAAAATCAATTTCAGGTTGTCAACAGTATATAAAAATTCCATTTCTTTTACAGAATTAATAAAATTTAGGATATAGAGGTTCGAAATGAAAAAGATATTTTATGCGTTTGTTATTTTATTTATGTCAATAAGTTTTTGGCAATGTAGCTCTACAAAAGATTTAGCAAGTATCTGGAATGATAAGAAGATAACCATTGATGGAAACCAGGAAGATTGGCAGAACAAACTAAATTATAATACTGATGAAAATATTGCCTATGGATTTTGTAATGACGATGAAAATTTGTATTTGTGTATAACAACCGGAGAAAGAGCCCGGATGTTTCAGATAATAAGATCCGGGTTTACAATATGGTTTGAAACAATCGGTACTGATGGCAAGACAATCGGAATCAAATATCCAATCGGAGAATCAGCGTTTAATCGTGATGAGTCGATGAATATTAATCGGGATGAAATGGAAAAATTAAAGATGGAAGAAATTATCAATAAATTTCAATTGACCGAAAATGAATTCTCAGTTCTTAATAAGGAAAAATTTCCATTAACTGCATTTAATCTTCAGAATAAAGCAGGGATAGAAATTAAATTGGGGTACCACCTTCAACAATTTGTTTATGAAATGAAAATTCCATTAAAAGGATTGAGCCCAAAAGAGTACTGTGTAAATGCTAATCCTGGAGATGTTATTAAAGTTGGATTTCAAACAGAAGAATTTAACCGCGAGAGACTTGGAAACAAGAACATGGGTGATGGAATGGGGCAAGGAATGGCAGGGGGTAGACGTGGAGGAAAATCAATGGGCGGTGGAGGAAATCGCAAGGGCAATTTTCCGCAGCAATTGAAACAGTTAGATTTCCAGGTAAAATTAACGTTAGTGAGTAGCACGGGTGTGATTCAAAAATAGAAATCCGATTTGAATTTTTATCAAAAAGAATCTGGAAGTAATTGAATTATTTTTTTATTAAATGATTTTAATTCTTACATCAACTGCAGAAAAAGAATCATTCTCATCAATAACCAGCGGATTGATATCGAATTCCGAAATCTCATCGTAATCTAAAATCATTTGGGCGGCTGACTTAATAATTCTATTTAGCATTTCAATATCAATTGCCTTTTCTCCGCGGACTCCACCAAGAATTTTTCCAATCTTTGTTTGGTGAATCAAATCTTCAACATCATAATTTGATAAGTGAGCAGATTTAATTCTTGTATCATTAATAACTTCAACATATTTTCCACCGCTCCCAAACATAATCATTGGTCCAAAGGACTGATCTCTGAATCCGCCCAGCAGCAGCTCGTGTTTGGTTTTTAAGTATGGTTGAAGCAAAAATCCTTCAACGGAAAAATTATTTCTTTTAAAGTTTTGTATCATATCTTCAACAGCAGTAATCAATTCTTCTTTTGATTTGATATTAAGTTTAACCGCTTCAAATTCTGATTTATGAACAACATCTTTGCTTATTCCTTTTAGTACCAATGGGTATTTAAGTTTGTAAATTTCTTCAAGTCTGTAAAGCTCATCTTCGGTGAACATAAAATTATGAACCAGCGGAAGATTATATTCTGCAGCAAGCTGATCAATTTCCTCTGGAAGCAGATAACCCGGATTAAATGAAAACTTTTTGGGAGAAGATGATTTATTTAGTCGTTCATTTAAATCATTTTTATTTCTCTCACCACTTTCTTTTAAAAACAGCATGTTGGAAATAACTTCCACAGTGTCCTCTGGATTTCTGAACACTGGTTTTTTAATTTTTGAATTCTGCCTGTAATCATTCCAGAATTCCGGCAGTGGCATACAAACCTGAAGAATTGGTTTCTCCGAATGAATTTGGTAAACAGCTTCTATTACAGGAAGCGGTTGAACCATAACTGGCTCAACAAAAATTGAAATAACAGCATCGATATTGTAATCGTTGATAACGGTTTCAACAACTCGTTTATAAACTTCGGCGGTTCCTCCTGGAAGCAAGTCAACCGGATTTTCTACACTTCCCTCTCGATGTACAATTTCTTTAAGTTGCTTTTTTGTTTCATTTGTAAATGAAGCTAAAACCAATTGTCTTTTCTCCAAAGCATCAACAGCAAGGATTGCCGGTCCGCCGGCGTTTGTTATAATGGCTACACGGTTTCCTTTCGGTGCCGAGAAATATTCAAAACCTTTTGCGGTGTTAAAAAGTTCGTTTAAATCAGCGGCGCGGATAATTCCAAATTGATTCATTACTGCATCAACAACTTTATCGCTGCTGCCAAGAGCGCCGGTGTGCGATGAGGCTGCTTTCATTCCTTCTAAAGTTCTTCCGGCTTTTAATACAATGGTTGATTTTGTAATTTTTCTTTCGTAGAAGTTCTGTATAAATTCTTTTCCATCAACAAAACTTTCCAAGTAAAGAGCAAGTATTTGTATATTATTATCTTTCTGCCAGAAATCAATTATATCATTCTCATTAACATCCACTTTATTGCCAACAGATATAAAGTGTGCAAATTTAATATCAGTATCTCTTAATGAATTTAACACGGCGGCACCAAGCGCCCCGCTCTGGGATAGAAAACCAACTTTGCCAAACTCGGGTTTTTCTGCAACGAATGTTGCATTAAGTTTTACATCGGCAGATGTATTTATTACACCCATACAATTTGGACCAACCAAACTTGCGCCGGCAACTTTTACTTTTTCTAAAATATTTTTTTCAATTTGTTCCCCTTCCCTGCCGGTTTCCTTAAATCCAGCAGTGATTAAAATAATTGACTTTACATTCTTGCTCAATAGTTCATCAAGCGTTTGCTCAACAATTGATTTCGGAACAAGGATGATTGCCATATCAATTTCTTCATTAATGGAAGAAATAGTCTGATAACATTTTAATCCAAGTATTTCGTCTGCCTTTGGATTTACAGGAAACACTTTTCCTTTATATCCGTAAGTAAGGATTGTTTTAAGAAGCTCATACCCAATGCTTTTTTCTTTTGTGGAAGCTCCAGCAACGCAAATAGATTTTGGATAGAAGAAGTTTTTAAGATTTGAATTCATTTTGTAAAGATAAATTGTTTTTCCAATGATGGCGAATGTTGAACCAGCCAGCAGAAAGCAAACAAGGAACTACCAATTTAATTGTCAGACTTTTCTGGTGTAAGTTCAAAAGTTATTTTTTGAAAACATTGCAAAAATAACAAAAGGAAAGGACAACGAGAATTAAAACTTTAAAGGTTTGAAATCACTTTCCCATCTTATAATACCGCAGCTCAATTATAATTTAGATGATCGTAATGCTACTGTAAATTAAAAAGTTCCCCAATTCTAAAATATTTTACTTAAAAAATTATTCTTGACACTTCATACAAATAGATTTAGTTTCCATCGCACGCAAAAGTGTTTAATGCACATAAAAAATAGGTTTTATATGAGAATTTTTTACTTTTCAAAATTTATTATAAATGCTGCTTTATGGATTTCAATTTCGGGCAGCCTTGTGTTTGCAGCAAATGGAAAGATTACTGGAAGAATTACAGATAAGCAAACAGGCGAATCAGTTCCATCAGCAAACATTATAATAACACACGTTATTTTGTCTAACGGCTCTGAAGTACCGGTAAATTTTTCTCGCGGTGCTGCTGCAGATCCAGAAGGTTACTACTTTATTCTTGATGTACCGCCGGGCAAATATACAATTAAAGCAAGCAGTATTGGCTTTTCTTCTGTAACACAGAAAGATGTTGAAGTTGGATTGGATAGAACAATTTCACTCAACTTCCAATTGTCATCAACTGCTATTGAGGTAAACCAGGTTGTAGTTACAGCAAAGCGGGAAATTGTTAAACAGGACGTTTCCGGTACACAAGAAGTAATTGCTACAGAACGCATTGAACATATGCCCGTGTTAAGAGTTGATGAATTTATAGGGAAGATAAAGGGAGTAGAACTGCAGAGCGGCGCTGAAGGAAATGGATTGAGTGTTCGTGGTGGTGCAATTAGAGAAACAGATGTGCGGTTAGACGGAATTTCTTTGCAGGATCCAAGAACAGAAAATTCCTACTTGGCTTTAAACTCAACGTCAATCCAGGAAATACAAATTCTAACCGGCGGTTTCCAGGCAAAGTATGGTGGAATTCGTTCCGGCTTGTTGAATGTTGTAACCAAAGATGGAAGCAGGGACAGATACCAGGTGTCTATCAAAATGGATGTAGCTCCTAAAAACCAAAAAAGATATTTTGGTACAAATCCATGGAGTAATGAATCTTGGATTTATAGAGTTTATGCTGATACATCAGCAAATGGTTATGCTTTCCGTGGCGTTCCTAAAGGTGATACAACTGTGCCGTTTGAGTTCAGGTCCTTTAAAGGTTGGGGTGGTAAAACGCCACGTTCTGGCGAAAAGCTTCTTGATTCAGTTCAAAACTGGCAATTATGGAAAGCCCAGCATCCGCAATATACATTTCAGGATAAACCGGATTATTACATTGAAGGAAGTATAAGTGGTCCAATACCTGGATCTTTTATTCCAATTTGGAGTGAGTTTGCAGATAGAACTACTTTTTTGTTAGCATGGAAATATGAAAACTCGCAGTTATCATTTCCGGTTGGTCCAAGAAATAATTATGAAGATTGGAATGGTCAATTAAAGTTAACCACCATTCTTCCTAATATGAAACTTTCGGTTAATGGAATGTATTCAAAAATTAATACTGTTAGCGGTGGAAGAACAACAAGTTACGGTGGTGCTTTGCAGGATTATTCCCAAAGCTTTAGTTTTCTTAACAGCACATCATCCTCTGTAACTGCACAAGCAGGCTTAATCGGAGGCGGAAATTATAGACAACTATTTAATAGAAGCAGACTTCAATTTTATGATCAACGCCTTGTGGTTGGAGGTGCAAAGTTAACACATACTCTTAATCCAGCAATGTTCTATACTTTGGATTTTCAGGTTGGTTATACTGATCAAAGTTTACAACCATTTAGAATGGATACTACTGGTGGCAAAAACCTGGTTTCTTTTTATAGCGAAAAGAAGAAGACTTGGTATAGCTATTCCGTTCCCAACTACGGAACTCCAAACGCTTCCACTAACCTGCAACCTGATGTTCTTAATACGTACGATATGTACGGTGGAATACAAAGAATAGATTCATCATATTCTTATGTTTATCAATTTAAGGGTGATTATACAGCTCAGCTTGGCAGACACCATCAGATAGAAGCAGGATTTTCGGCACGATTACAAGATATGTTTGTTTATGCCGGCACATGGCTTCAAACACAATTATCTTACACACCAAATACTTGGCAATATTACAAAGCCAAACCTTTAGAGATGGGTGTTTATTTACAGGATAAAATAGAATTTGAAGGATTGGTTCTGAATGCAGGACTAAGACTTGATTATCTTAATCCAAATAAGGGTGGATTTTCCGCAAAGTTTCCGCTTGATGAAGAATATATTAAGCTATATAACGAAACTTATTTAAACCTGCCGGGTGAAGAACAAAGTTTTGAGCGCTGGAAGGAATGGCGGCAGCTTCTTGATTCTCCACCAGGATGGCCCAGAACAGAAAATAAAATTCAGGTTTATCTTTCGCCACGTATGGGTGTTTCATTTCCAATTACTGAAACAAGCAAAATGTATTTTAATTACGGACATTTTTATCAACGCCCGCCAATCTCGTTTATGTATAATTTATATATAAATCCAGGCAGTGTTACTGTTCCAACGCCGGATTTAAATATGGCAAAAACAGTTTCATACGAATTTGGTTATGAACAATTGTTCCTTGCAGATTTTCTTGTAAATGTAACAGCATACTATAAAGATGTATCTAATGAACCTCTTGCAAGAACATTTATTAATTATTTTGAAAACAACCAGGTTACTCAATATTTTCCAGATGCATATAAAGACATTCGTGGTGTAGAAGTTAGGTTTGAAAAACCGGTTGGTCGATTTGTCAGCTTTAATGCAATGTACGATTATCGGTTAACAAGTGCTGGGCAAAGCGGCTTAGCAGTAGTTTATGAGAACAGATTGAAAGCCAGGGAAGGAGAACTAAGATCAGCTTTTATTTCCACAAGTGAGCCTTTGCCAAGAGCAAATATAAATCTTAATCTTCATACACCAGATGATTTTGGACCTGAATGGTTGGGTACAAATTGGCTCGGTGGACTTTTTGCTAATTTCTTTTTTGAATGGAAAGATGGTGGAAGAATATTACTTAATCCGGAAGAAGCTGATATTAAAAATAGAATTTATGTAGATGTTGTTAATTACTGGAATTTAGACTTTAGAGGTTCAGCACTTTTCTCTACTCCGTGGGGTAGTTTGGAACTTGTTGTTACTATTCAAAACCTAACTAATAACAAATGGCTAAGCACTGGAAATATGACAACATCTCAATTAAATGATTATAAACAATCTTTAAAAACCCCGGATAAAGGTGGAAACGATAAGTGGGGAGAATATGATAAGCCATATATTAAAACTGGCTGGTATGATGCACCACTATTCCTTAATCCAAGAAGGATAGTTCTGGGCTTTAGGTTGAATTTGTAGATTGAATAAGTTGTCCACCAACTTTACACGGGATAAAAAAATATCATCCCAGGTAAATTTGAAGTGTTGACAAGTAATGTAAAAATAAAATTAAAATTTCTTTTAGGTATAAATATGAATGTTAGAAAAGTTTTTCAATGTGCGTTCGTATTCTTATTTGTGTTTTCTCTAAGCACGCGGGCTCAACGCAATTATAATCCGTCGCAGATGCAGTTTAATGTTGGCAAAATTCAAATGACTATGGATAGATCGAACGGATCAGATCCTTCTTATCCGCTGGGAGGCATGCTGTCTCAATATAGCTGGAATTTAACAACTGGAAGTCCGCAAAATACAGAAATCTTTTTCTGGCCTCAGGATGAGTGGCAATCAAATATACTTTATCAAATCTATAATCCTATTTCCCTGGATGATAATGGTATTAAAGATCTGAAAGGAAATAAGCATGATTTGTATATAAGCGGTGATGCGCTGCGAAATATTGGTTATACAGATTGGGCAATTGAAACACGCCGGTATCGCCCGCCAAACATTGTTGTAGATGGTATTCAGCTTAATGCTCCGTACCAGTGGAATGTTGATCCGAATTTAAAATCTGATATTAAAATTGAGTTTGAAGATGTCTTGATTCAATTTGGCATCCGAAGCCGTTGCGAGATGATTGGATTTGCAAATCCTTACCTTGGGGATTTCTTTATCTGGAAAACCACACACAAGTTTACTGGTGAAACGGTTTTACCAAGATCAACCACTCCTGGTGGTAATCGCATAGTTGATCAAACAATTAAATTCTGGTGGCCCCTGTCGTTTAGTTTTGGTCCATCCAAAGCTGGTGAAAAAGCAGTTCAGAATACTTTTTCTTTCGAAGGTCAGGATGATCTTGATAGCTGGTTTAAAAGAAAATCGGAACTTGTAAAAGGAGGAACACGGGATTCACTTTACGTTGCGTACTATTGGGATTCTAATGAACCAACAGCAAAAGTTTATACAAATGGTTCATCAGATAATATGGGCGATCCGGATAGAACCACAGGATTTTTAAATTCAACACAAATTCCAGGATTTACTCTTCTTTATGCTGATAAATCATTTAATCAAAAAGTTGATGATCCGAATCAACCTTATGCAATGCCGCATGCAACTATAAGCAAAGATTTATGGGTAAGAAGAGATGTTAGTTTGAAAAAAACGTATAGGGGTGATGATGACCGTGGTCGCTTTCCTCTTGATGCGATCACTGAAAAATTTTCTACTCGTCCAGAGACGGGACCAATGAGATTTATAACCGTTGGACCATATGAACTAACAAAAGATTCTGCAACAAGCAGGAATGATTCGGTTACATTTGTTTATGCTGTTGGTGTAGGTGGAATAGGTTGGAATGCCGCAGATTCAATTGGAAGATTGTGGATAAATAATGAAATTTCGGATTCGGTTAAAGATGCTTGGGTAATGAAAGGAAAAGATTCATTATGGCAAACGCTTGATAGAGCTAATTGGGCTTGGAATAGATTAAACAATGGGCAGCAAATCCCAGCGTCTCCGCCGCCGCCAGATATTGATGTTGCATCGGGCCCGGAAAAAAATTATGTAAAATGGAGCTACCCGGATCCTGCTTACTTTAAAGATGCAGAAACAGGTGTAGATGATTGGTATGCCTGGCGGGTATACCGCAAACGCGGAGCATTGCTTGTTAACGATCCTTTAGATCAAAAGAGTAATGCAATTTGGAAGTTGGTATATGAAACTACTGATCGCAATGTACTTTCGTATGATGATATAAATGTTGAGCGTGGTGTAGATTATTATTATGCGGTTACTGCTGTTGATAATGGCTCGCAAAATAATTCCGGTTTATTTACAAATGCTAAATTAGAAAGTTCACGCTATGTAACCCGTTCTTTGCTGCCCGTAATTCCTTTTAAACCAGGTTTATCTGAATCCGGAAAAGTTCGTGTTGTTCCTAATCCTGCAACAGTAGCTGCAGGTGCTGGTTTGGCTGGTGGAACACCGGACAAAATTTCATTTTTCAATTTACCATATAAATGTACTTTAAGAATTTTTACAGAAACCGGCGATTTAATTAAGATAATTGAACATCAGGGTACCGCCGATGAAGAGTGGAATCAGCGCACGGATAATAACCAATATATAACTGCCGGAATTTATATCCTTGCAGTAACCGGATGCCAAAGTGTTGATGGAAATAATCTGGATGATCAGTTTGTAAAATTTGTACTTGTCAGATAATTAAAAAGTCTACTCCCAACCCTCTTATTAAAGTAAGAGGGCTTTTAATGGGTTTAATATGATGGAGTTTAATATGAATAAAAAGTTTTTTCAGGTAATAGTTGTAATGCTGATTGTCGGAAATATCAGCTATTCCCAAATTGTAAAAAAGGGGCAGGTTGGATTCCGCTTTCTTGAAAACCCGGTTTCTGCCGAAGTAATGGGGCGCGGTGGAGTTGGTATTACATCAACACTAAATGCAAATGGTATCTTCTGGAACCCGGCATTGCTTGGTTGGACAGACCACTCGGTTGATCTAAGCCTTAACCATACGCGGGGCATTGCAGATATTAATTATAGCGCTATTGCTGCAGCATTGCATGTTGGCAATTTTGGAGTCCTTGGATTTAGTTTGCTGGCAATGGATTACGGAACATTCTATGAAACACACCGCGCAGCTAACGAGCAGGGCTATGTTGAAACTGGAACGTTTTCTCCTGCGGCATTTGCAGTGGGACTTGCTTTCTCCCAGAAAGTTACGGATAGATTTTCATATGGTGTGCATATAAAATATGTTTACCAAAATTTAGGTGATGCATATGTTTCTACAAAAGGAACATCGCTTACAGATTCCGCTTTAACTTTAGAAAAGCGGAGTTATGAATCATCAAAATTTAATACGCTTCCTATTGCTATGGATGTTGGCGCGTACTACGATTTTCTTTATAATGGAATCCGCTTTGCTGCTGTACTTCAAAATATCTCGCGCGAATTCCGTTATGAAAGCGTTGATTTCCCAATGCCGTTTGCTGTAAGTTTTGGGGTAACAGTTCAGCCGTTAAACTTTTTTTATGAAGAAAGTAAAGAACACAATTTTATTCTCAGCTTCGAATCCAGGCACCCGCGAGATTTTGGCGAGAAGATAAAACTTGGTGGTGAATACCATTTTAAAGATTTATTTGTTGCACGAATTGGCTACCAGCAAAATTACGATGAACGTGGTTTAACTTTCGGTGCTGGATTTAAGTATGATGTATCCAATGTGCCGCTCCGTTTTGATTATGCTTACGAACCATTTGGGCTTTTTGGCGGAAGGCATTATTTATCACTTGGAATTAGTTATTGATCGCACTCCTCTAAATAAAATGAATGACCCCGGACTTGTTCGGGGTTTTTTATTCATCATCTACTGACTCCAATCCAAGCTGTTCATAAATCAAAGAGTGTATTGAATCATACCAACTGAAGTAATCTCCAATTTTAGCTTCGATAATTTTGAGTTCATCTTTTGTCAGTTTTCTTCCAAAGTTTTCTTCTGCAACCTGCTGAACATCGGCAAAGTTGATTGAATAGATTATTTTGTTTTCACTTTTCTTATTCATTTCTAAACCTTTCAAAGTATTTGTCTATTTCTGGCCTGAGCTCAATTCCGACTTTTTCGAAGCAATCTAATAAAGCGTGATAAGCACCAACACCACCAAGAAAATCCCAAAATTCGTTTGCTACATATATTTCTTCTTTTAAATCGAGCATTCCTTTCGCTGTCCATCTTTCATACGGCTTTGGCTCATAAGGATTATAAGGAATCGCGATAGCTGTCTTTATTTTCTCTTCAGGATTATTCGATAAAACGGCTGCTACCCATTCTAACAAAGTACGTTTATATTCCTTAAAATTTCCTCGATTTGGCTTGACTGTTTTAATATCGATTAATATCAACGTTCCATCTAAACTTCTTAATTGAAGGTCTACTTTTGTTGGTTTTACAGTTATTAACGCCCCACTCTTGCATACATTTCTAATCTGGTCAATTTCGTGAATTTTATTAGAATCAAGTTGTCCGGTAATTAAACTATCCATTATTTGTTGAATTACTTTTTGTGCCTCTTCGCTTATTTTGTTACCAGAAACTTGTTGGGATTTAGCTTCAATAAAATTGAGTTTTCCAAGCGCTACTGCGACGGGTTCAAAAATCGAATTTCCAAATTTCGAAACTAAAGATTGCATAAAAGAATAAAGCGCCATCCTATCTTTTCCCAATAACCTATAATGAAACGGCATATTGTTAGTTTCGGGTTTATAATTCTTAAACTTATTTTTTAGGGAATTCTTAATAGCATCATTAATAATTTTTATCTGATTTTCTGTAAAGGACATAATTTATATCTCTTTTAAATGGAATATTATTTCTGAATATGCCCCTTTATCTTTCTCTGTTCTATTTAAAACAGGTCTTTTGAATTGGTTTACAATCCTCATCCCCGATTTTTCGGCAATGATTGGGTATATATTGTTCTTGTCATTCGCTACAAGGAATACGCTATAGTCGTCGACAAAGAATTTTTTACAATTCAGTAAAACTTCTGAAATACCTTTAATGTAAGATTCCTTGGCTTCTTTTCCAGTTCCTTTGCACAACGGTCCAATCTCTAATTTATCATTTCTTTTAAAATTAAAAAGATCATAAGCGTAAGCATGTTGTTCGTGGTAATCAATCAATCCAACGTAAGGAGGACTTGAGAAAATTCCTTTTATCTTTTGGCTCTCTACAAGTTTACCAAACATCATATTTTTCTTTTTAATTTCATCAACCAAATTGATGGTACGTGAATCGCCAGTAATACAATATTGCGAAGTATCAGTACGAAGTTTGTTAAAATGAGAAAGTCTTACTAAAGTATCTTTGCTATATCGTTCCCACCAGCTAAGAATAGAAAACAATGGCTTACAAATCTTTCCATGCTTTGCACAAAAGTAAGTAGAAGTTATTGGTTCTTTCAGCGTTGCTAAGTCAGCGTGTGTTGTTGCCCTGCAAGATCGAATTGTTCGGCTTAAAATAATGGTTAGAACTTTTTTTGTAGAAGGATTTTTTATTTTCTTTACTAAATTAAAAGCGAAATCAATTTCTGAACGGATATGATGCAAGTACCATTTATCTAAAAACGTATCTTGGCTTTCTATCTTTAACTTTATATCAAATTCTTTTATCAACTTTTTGAATACAGGTAAAAACTCTTTAGCTTTTTCTTCACCATAAACATCTTCATCTATTTCCTTTCGTTTAACTTTGTACTTGAATTCAGGAGATGGAAAGAATTTAGTGTTAAATTTAAAAAGCTCTTCAACTAATCGAGCTTCAAACTTTATTGTAGCTAAATCAGTAATAAACCGTTTAAGAGCTAAAGTAATATTTTGAATTTCTTTGTGGAGATCGATAAAATTAGGCTTACCCACTTTTACGTTGCTAATAAGTGCATTAAAAGCGGAGACATCAATTCCTATTGCGTGTATTCCAAGTTCACTTGCTTGTACCAACGTTGTTCCACTCCCACAAAAGGGATCCAGAATTATGTCTCCTTTGTTGAAGTAAACTTCTTTTTTGAATTCGTCGGTATGGTCATCTAAAAAATATTCAACAAGCTGTGGAATAAACTTCCCTTTATATGGATGCAATCGGTGAACATGTTTTGTCGTTTCTGCTTCTTTGAAAGATTCAAAAGAAAGATGCCAGTTCAAATCATCGCCAAGCCTATCTTTCCAATTCATCTCTCTTTTCCCGTAATACGAATCGTAATAGTGTTGTAACTCGGCTCTGGAAATAGTTATTCCACCATTCTCACCAAACTTTTTAATTCTTCCATATTGGATTAAATATGAAACGTTGGATTCCGTTACATTTTTATTTATGTACGAACTTGCCCAAGTGGTTGCTTCTTTAATTGAAATCAAATCGGTCTTAGTGAATAATTCCATTTTTTCTTTTCATTTTATTCTGCTTAAACTTATCAAATTTTCCAGCCTTATTCAATTTAACTTTCGGTTACTTCCTTGCCTTTCTGTTTTCTTTTCAATAGGTTTTTACAAGACAAAATCTACATCAATAAATTAAATTTAGATAAGAGAAAAATATGGAATATGTTCATCTCGGTCGCTCAGGAGTAAAAGTAAGCCGGTTATGTCTTGGTACAATGAACTACGGCGCTTATAATTCCGAAGAAGAAAGTTATAAAATAATGGATCACGCACTGGATTCAGGAATAAATTTTTTTGATACGGCAAATGTTTATGGTTCTTTCAAAGGACAAACAGAAGAGTTCATCGGGCGGTACCTTGCACAAGGCGGGCGCAGAGAAAAAATTGTTCTTGCAACAAAAGTTTATGGCGGCATGAGTGATTGGCAGAACGATTCAAAGCTGTCAGCATATCATATTATAAAAGCCTGCGAAGATAGTTTAAGAAGATTGCAAACCGATCATATCGATCTTTACCAGATGCATCACATCGATAGAGAAACTCCGTGGGAAGAAATTTGGCAGGCAATGGAGCAGCTTGTTAAAGAAGGAAAAGTTATTTACGTTGGCAGCAGTAACTTTGCCGCATGGAATATTGCCGAAGCAATCTACAAAGCAAAAGCAAGAAATTTATTGGGAATGATTTCTGAACAAAGTATTTACAGTTTAAGAAACCGCCACATTGAGCTTGAAGTTATTCCGGCTTGCAAAGCACTTGGCGTAGGTTTGATTCCATGGAGTCCGCTTGGCGGAGGGATTCTTTGTGGAATTTTAGATAAGCCAGAAATCGGAAGAAGGGCAAGACCCGCGCTACTGGCATCAGCAGAAAAACTTAGACCACAGATTGAGAAATACGAAAACTTGTGCAAAGAGATCGGGCAAAAACCTGCTGTTGTGGCGCTTAGCTGGGTGTTAAGTAATCCAGTAGTTACTGCACCGATTGTTGGACCAAGAACAATCGAACAATTGGATGAAAATATTTCCGCGCTTGAATTCAAACCATCAAAAGAGATTTTGGATAAGCTAAATGAAATTTGGCCCGGACCAGGAAACCAGGCTCCGGAAGCTTATGCGTGGTAGTATGTTAGAAATTAGGAATCTGAAATTGGGAATTAGAAATTAGGAATTGGGAATTAGAAATTAGGAATCTGAAATTAGGAATTAGAAATTAGAAATCTGGGGAATATTAGTTAGTTGATTTTAATAGTCCGGATATAAGTAAAAGAAAAGTTCTTCCAATTTTATTTTATACTTGTTTTCCCGTCCCCGGTGGACCGTGTTCTTAAAAAATTTGCAAGGAAGTTTTTAGTAAAATTTGACAGGATTAATTTTGCACTGATTTCTGCTCGATCTTCCAATAATTTTTTTAACTCTTCTTTATCGTTCCATAAAATAGATTTTAAATGCGTCATTGCTTCAGGACTTTTTTTAGAAAGGTTTTCCACAAGCTGGTTTGTTGCTTCATCAAGTTCCTGTAAAGTAGAAAAAGTATTGGCATACAATCCAAAGTGTTTTGCCCAGCCGGCATCGCGCCAGCCTGTATCAATAGTCATCGCGCTGGAAGCGGCAATCCCAATCTTTCTTTCTACAATTGGAGAAATTACAAATGGACCGATTCCAAGGTCAAGTTCGCTCAGTTTTATAGAAGCAGTATCAAGCGCAAGTGCATAATCCGAAGCGGCAATAATTCCAACTCCGCCGCCAACGGCTTTCCCCTGAACGCGCGTAATAATAAATTTGCCGGAGTTTATCATTGCAAAAATTAATTTTGCAAAACCATGGAAAAACTCTTTGCTGTTTTCATAATATTTTAATTCAGCAAGTTCATCCAAAGAGGCGCCGGTGCAAAACGAACCGCTTCCCCCGCTTTTAAGAAGGATAACCTTGCACAGAGAATGTTGACCGAATTTAATTATTGAATCTGTTAACTGGTGAAGAAGTGATTTATGGAGTGAGTTACCTTTTGAATTGAAGAACGTGATGGTTCCTATTCCATCCTTAAGTTCCAGTTGTACATTTCCTTCTTCCTTCATTTATTACTCGCTTTTTGAAGGCTGATTTAACAAAATTTATTTTCAGATGATTCTTTAATCTAATTTTAAAATTGCAACCAGATCCCTAATATCATCAACAACAAAATCTGGGTTTTCATTCAACAAAAACTCTTTATTCCGGTAACCAAAAGTTACCGCACAGGATTGCGCTCCTGCAGCTTTACCGCATTTAATATCCAGTTCAGAATCGCCCACCATTAATGTATTAGCGGGTAGTATACCAACCTGGCGGCAAATCCTAAGCAAAGCATCCGGTGCTGGTTTAATTTTAATTCCATCCTGCCTTCCCATTATAATGGTAAAATAACTTCTCATTCCAAAGTGATTGATAATTTTATCCGCCTGATCCTGTGCTTTAGTTGTAAGTATGGATGCCGGTATTTTGTTTTCCTTTAACGTTTGGAGCACTTCAACTACATTAGGAAAAAAGTTGGAATCATCTATAAAATCAAAATAGTAAGTTTTGTACCGGTCTATAAAATATTCTATGTCGCTAACATCAACCTTAAAATCATCAAAAATATTTTTAAAGTGATGACCGATTTTTCCATTAAACTCATCTTCGGTAAAATTTGGAGTAATATTAAATTCTTCTAATGTTTTAATTGTAGCCTTGTAAATTGTAGCGCTGGACATCATCAGAGTTCCATCCAAATCGAATACTACGCTTTTAATTTGTTCCTGATCCTTCATTGAATAACTTTATTTTGTGTAGCCCAAATATAACAAAACGGTAACAATTGGAATAGTACAGTTTTCGATTGACAATTGAAGACTGAAAACCGCAAAAGATTTTTAAATCAATACTTGCCAGACCTCCTCGTTGAAAATCTATTAGATATTGGTTAAGTTTGACCGAGAAATTTTTAAAAATGGAGTAAAGAATGCCCTTAGTAGATTATCAAAAATATTGTGAAATGCTAGATAATGCCAAGAAAAATAAATTTGCTTATCCTGCAATTAACGTAACTTCAGAAGTTAGTGCCAATGCGGTATTGGAAGCTTTTGCCGAATTAAAATGTGATGGAATTATACAGGTTTCTACCGGAGGAGGAGAATTTGCATCCGGACAAATGCTAAAAGATGCCGCTCTTGGTGCAATATCTATTGCTAATCATGTGCATCTGGTTGCAGATAGATATGACATTAATGTTGCTATGCATACCGATCACTGCCCCGCTAAAAAAGTTGAACCATTCCTAAAACCTTTGATTGAAGAATCAAGGAAGAGAGTTAAAGCTGGATTAAAGCCACTCTTTAATTCACACATGTTTGATGGCAGCGAACTTCCGCTTAAAGAAAATATGGATATTGCAGTAAAGCTTCTAAAGGAATGTAAAGAACTAGGAATTGTTTTAGAAGTTGAAGCCGGTGTTGTTGGCGGTGAAGAAGATGGTGTGAATAATGAAGGCTCGCCGATAGAAAAATTATATACAACTCCAGAAGATATGGTGGAAGTTTACCACAGGTTATCTGAAGTTAAAGATGCAAAATTTATGTTTGCAGCAACATTTGGAAACGTGCATGGTGTATACAAACCTGGAAATGTAAAATTAAAACCTGTTATACTTAAACAGGGGCAGGATGCTGTTGTTGCTAAGTATGGAAAAGAAGCTTCCTTCTATTTGGTTTTCCATGGCGGCAGTGGTTCTTCTTTGGAAGAAATAAGGGAGACTCTTGAGTACGGTGTAATAAAAATGAATGTTGATACCGATACTCAATATGCGTTTACACGCCCACTTGTTGATCACTTCTTTAAGAACTATGATGGGGTTCTTAAAGTTGAAGGTGAAGTTGGCAATAAAAAATTGTACGATCCACGTACTTACTTAAAAAAATCTGAAACTTCTATGAAGGAAAGAGTTAAGCAAGCTGTGCGGGATTTGCGGGCTGAAGGAACAACTTTAGGAAGATAATTATATCATCGTACTCTTAATCAAATGGAAAAGAGTAAGAGTAAGAAAAGGAAAATGGATAGAACACGCTGGTGGTAATATCTGCGTGTTTTTGTTTTAAAGATAATCTTTACTTGACTTATACTCAAAAATACTTTGTAAGAATATTTTTTGTATATTGCAAATGAAACAGAAGTCGTTTTAGAATAAAGGTGAACCAATGGATGGATTAAGTATTAACTCAACTAGGGACAAAATAATAATTGAAATAGATAAAAAAGTATTTGATCCGCGCTTTATAAATAACCTTCTTAAAGGACTTCGGTTCGAAGAGCTTGTAGCCAGGGGGAATTTTTCCAAACAAATAGTTGATCTCTCGGAAGAGATAAAACAAAATTGGTGGAAAAAGAACAAAAAGAAATATTTACGGGGAATAGATGCGAAAAGTAGTAATTGATACCAACATTATTTTTTCAATGTTGCTATTTAAGCAATCTAAACTGCGAAAGATTTTTTTTAATCAAAATGTAGAATTTATATCTCCTAATTTTACTCTAATAGAAATTTTCAAGCACAAAAGAAAACTTCTGATGCAATCACAATTAAAGGAAACCGAAATTGATGAAATGTTCAATATGATTTCATCCCGGATAACCTTTGTTGAAGAATATCAAATAGCTTTGGAAAACAGAGCGTTAGCTTATAATTTATGTAAGGATATAGATGAGGCGGATACTCCCTTTATGGCAGCGGCAATAGAATTTGAAGCTTTTTTATGGACAAGTGATAAAAAATTAAAAACCGGATTAACTAAAAGAGGTTTTACGAATTTTTTTATTCCGTCAAAAACTGAATATTTATTGTGAACTGGTTAACACAAACTCCAATTGCTCATCGTGGTTTGCATGATAACCAAACTGTGCCGGAGAATTCCCTTCTTTCATTTACCAAAGCAATTGAAAAGAACTATCCAATAGAACTTGATCTTCAATTATTAAACGATAACAGCATTGCTGTTTTCCATGATATTAACCTTTCCAGAATGACCGGAGAACAAGGATCAATTCATAAGAAGAATAAAAACATTCTCTCATCTTTAAAGTTATTAAACACACAGGAAAAAATTCCAACTGTAGAAGAGATGCTGGAACTTGTTGCAGGAAAGGTTCCTTTACTAATTGAATTGAAAAGCCGGTTACTTCCCGGCAGATTTGAAGAAAATTTGCTAAAGATTTTAAGAAAATACAAAGGACAGTTTGCAATTGAATCTTTTAATCCGCTTACGGTTCTATGGTTTAAGCTGAATGCGCCAAAGATACTCCGCGGAATGCTTTCCCGTTCCATTTATCGGGCAGATCTTTACACTTCGTTTATAAATGCAAATTTTCTTGCTGTTAATATTCACCATTTGCCGGAAAAACTCATCTTAAAAAAAACTAAACCAATAATCGGATACACGGCAAAATCAAAAGAAGAAGAATTAAATGCAAAAAGGATTTGCGATAACATTATTTTCGAAGGATTTATTCCATAACTTTTAATCTTTGGCAATACAAATTCTTACTGAAGATTCCTGACTTTCTCCTGCAGTTCATTTATAAATTCAATATTTTTAAAAAGAATTTTAAGATTTTTTACTTATAAAGGAGAATAGAATGATGTTTAAATTTCATTTAGAAAAAACTTCAAGACATTTTGTTTTTCTAATTTTGGCTTTCCTTTTTGTTTTTAGTAATCAAACTTTTACACAATCAACAAAAACATCAGTTGCACATCCGGAATGGAGCCGCAACCAAACCATCTATGAATTAAACATCCGTCAGTTTTCTAAGGAAGGAACATTTAAGGCAATTGAAAATGAGCTGCCGCGGTTAAAAGAACTTGGTGTTGGAATTATCTGGCTAATGCCGATTAATCCAATTGGCAAAGTTAACCGGAAAGGAACGCTTGGCAGTTATTATTCTGTAAAAGATTATTTAGATGTTAATTCGGAATTTGGAACCAAGGAAGAGTTCAAATCGCTCGTGCAAAAAATTCACCAGCAAGGAATGCATGTAATAATTGATTGGGTTGCAAACCATACTTCGTGGGATAATGAATTAACAAACACACACCCGGAATTTTTTACAAAAGATTCTGCCGGAAAGTTTGTGCCTCCAGTAAAGGATTGGGCAGATGTAATCGATTTAAATTATGACAACAAAGAGCTGTGGAAATACATGACTGATGCATTGAAGTTTTGGGTGAAAGATTTTGATATTGATGGCTATCGTTGCGACGTTGCCGGTATGGTGCCAACGGAATTCTGGAATCAGGCGCGGATTGAATTAGATAAAATTAAACCGGTTTTTATGTTGGCGGAAGAAGAGAAACCGGAAATGCATTCAGCTTTTGATATGACTTACGGCTGGGATTTGTATCATTTATTAAATGATATTGCCAAAGGAAAGAAAAAAGCAACTGATCTGGATATTTATTTTCTTAAGGAAGACAACACTTATCCCGCTGATGCCTACCGTATGCTATTCATTACTAATCACGATGAAAATTCCTGGAACGGAACTGAATTTGAAAGATTAGGCGCTGCAGTAGAAGCTTGTGCTGTGTTAACAGCAACCGTTAAAGGAATGCCTCTTCTATATAACGGACAGGAAGCTGAATTGAATAAACGCCTTAGCTTTTTTGAAAAAGATCCTATTGAATGGAAGTACAGCAAGCTTGGAGATTTTTATTCAGCACTGTTCAACCTTAAGCTAAAGAACAAAGCATTATTAAATGGTAATGCTGGAGGCGAGATGATTAAAATTTCTTCTACAAATGATTCTTCAATATTTGCTTTTGTAAGAGAGAAAGGAAAAAATAAAGTGCTGGTTGTTTTGAATCTATCGGATAAAAGTCAGGATGTAACTTTAACCAACGATGTAATGAAAGATAAATATAAAAACCTGTTCACTGGTATAAAGACATCCATCAAAGCACAGTATGATTTTAAACTAACACCATGGGAATACCAGGTTTATATTAAGTAGAATAATTTCAAATAGGGTATTGATAAATATGCAGCAACAGACGATTTAGTAATTAAAGGTGAACTGCCATAAAAAATTCGCAAGTCTGCTGTAATGTATACGGCTGATGGGAAGAAATGTATGATGGTTGATGGAAGTTTTGTTTTTACATCAACCATTTTACATCATCCATCTATTTCCCGTTATTTGAAAATTTCATCAAAGAAAATTTTCATCGCTTCCCAGGAACGCTTATCCGCTTTTTCATTATATGCCACACCTTTGGTTGCATCATTACCATTTGCTGGATTTGTAAAACCATGAACAGCATCGCAATAGATGTTTAACTGCCAATCAACTTTTGCATCATTCATTTCTTTTTTAAAACTTTCCACCTGCTCAACAGGAGAATAAGGATCATTGGAGCCATGGAGAACTAATACTTTACATTTGATATTTTTTGCATCAGCAGGATTTGCCGTAGAAAGATTTCCATGAAAGGAGACAACACCCTTTACATCAGCACCGCTTCTGGCAAGTTCCAATACTCCACCGCCACCAAAGCAATATCCAATTGCAGCAATTTTGTTTTCGGCTATCATTTTATTCTTTTTTAAAACTTCCAGGGCAGCATTTAATCTCTTGCGGAATTTTGTACGGTCCTTGTAAAACTCACCGGCTAATTTCCCGGCTTCTTCAGGTGATTTAGCAACTATTCCTTTACCATAAATATCTGCCGCAAAAGCAACGTAGCCAAGTTTTGCCAATTGCTCTGCCCGCATTTTAGCATAATCATTCAAGCCGTACCATTCATGAACTACAAGAATCCCCGGTCGTTTTTCTTTGACTGATTCATCGTAAACAAGATAACCCTGAAGCGGAACATTACCCTCCTTGTAATCAATATATTCTTTGTGAATCTGGGCTTTAAGATCCAGTAATAAAAGTCCCAAAAGCAAAACCAAAAGCATCTTCATTATATCCTTCTTTTCTATTTTACAACAGAAAGGAGGTTTATTTTGTTCCTTATTATCGGGCTACTGTCCGGCAGATATTTATAGAATCCATGAAGCGCTGAATGTTCAACAGGTATTGAAAATGCAGGCTGAATTAGAAATGTCAGAGGAGATTTAATCGTCTTCAATTTGACCACAAGTTATAGAATTGTGAAGGGACAGGATATTAAAATACATGTCCCTTCTTAAATTGGATTATACTTACAACACTTAATAGTGCAGCAATTCCCAAAAGTATTCCAAGGTTTGGCAGGATTTCCAGGAAAGAAGCATTTCTCCAGAGTACTTGTAAAAAACCGTCAATGGTCCAGTAAACAAAAGTTAATTTACCAATGGACTGTATGAATGCCGGCATAAGAAAGGTTGGAAACCAGGCGCCGCCAATAGCGCTCATTCCTAAAATTAAAAATGTGCCCCATCCGTTTGCCTGTGCAGATGTTTTTGTGAATGCGGCTAAGATCATTCCAAATGATGTGCATGCAGTTGCCCCAGCAATAATTACTAAAAAAAGATTAACAACATTTGAAAAAATATCCAGCTTAAACATAAATGAACCGGCAATAAACAGAACAAAAAGCTGAATTATGCCTAACGAAATATTGAAAATATATTTGCTCCATAAAATATGAACACGGGAAACCGGTGAGGTAAGAATTCGTAAAACAACCCCGCTTTTCTTATCATCAAATAGAGAAGATGCTGATGCACTTATGCTGAACAATAAGAACATCATTGCCCAACCGCCAACACTTCGGGCAGCCCAGGGATTGGTTATATCCTTACCAACTAATTGTTCTTTTTCAAATTGAAGAATATTTGAAAAGAAGTTCTTTGAATCTCGCGAAGTATCGTTTGCAGTTGTTGCTGTATCATTTAAATTGGAATTTAATATCTCCGAAGCATCTACATTGAAATACTTGCTAACTACAATTGCCATTTCTTTGTTAAAAACATTTCCTTTATCGTTGCCAAGATATTTTTTAGATTGCTGCTGCAGGCTTTTATTAAAAATAGAAGGCAATTCTTCCATCACGGTTTTTTGAAGCATACCTTGAATCAATTGTATTTCTAAATCATTCTTCGGATCATAATAAAATTTTAATTTAAGAGCCGAGGAAGTATCGGTGTAAGCATCTTCCGGAATAACCAATCCCGCAGAAGCATTTCCTTTTCTAACATAATCTTTAATAGAAGTAGTATCGAAATTAACTTTTTTCCCCGCATCGTTTGTAAATGATTTTATAAGAATAAAAGTTTTCATTGTGTCCAAAGTACGTTCAAGTTTTTTTGCAACCGGAGCAGTGCTCTTGTTAATAAAAGCAAGGTGAATTCCCTGTGGTTGAGAGCTTCCGCTGAATATTGATCCGAAGATGAATATTAAAAAAATGGGGACCAAAAAAGTAAGACTCATGCCAACCTTATCGTTCCAGAACAAACGATATTCTTTTTTTAGTAGTGATAATATGGCGCTCAATCTCTTAACCTCCTTCCAGTCAAATGCAGGAACACAGCTTCGAGTGATGGTTTTTTTAATACGATTGATTGATATTCAATTCCACCTTTTTCCAGCTTGGCAAAAAATGAAGAAAGCACTAAACCGTCATTCGGTTTTAATTCAAAATAGTCCTGCTCATCTATCAGATCCCCAAATTGTTTAAACAAATCAGTTTGGTGGATGGTAGTTTGGTTTTTATTAATCAGGATCGTTTGTTCATAGGGAAGCTTATGGATAAGTTCGCCAACGGAACCTTCGGCAATTATTTTACCCAGATCGATAATTGCTATTCTGCTGCAAAGTCGTTCGGCTTCTTCCATATAATGGGTTGTGTAAATAATCGTTTTACCCTGTTCATTCAAGTTAATCAGGAAATCGAAAATTGCGTTTCTTGATTGCGGATCGACACCAACAGTTGGTTCATCGCAAAGAAGAACAGTTGGATCATGTAAAAGGCTGGCGATCATATTTAGTCTGCGTTTCATTCCACCGGAAAAAGTTCTAACTTTATCTTTGCGGCGCTCATACAGTTCAACCGAGTTTAACCTGTCTTTAATCTTTTCTTTTAGAATATTTTTGGGGATGTTAAAAAGACTGCCAAATATTTCCAGGTTCTCTTGCGCAGATATATCATCATATAATGCCAGAGATTGCGGCACCAATCCTATTGATTTCCGTAACTCTAAATTATCTATAGAAACTTTCTGATTGTTGATTGAAATTTCACCCGCATCAGGATTAAAATAACCCACCAATAAATTCATCAATGTTGATTTACCGGCACCGTTGGGACCTATCAATCCAAAAAACTCTTTTTCTTTTATCTCAAGGGAAATATTATCCACTGCGGTGATTGTTGGAAATTTCTTTGTTACGCTTTTTATTTGAATCATATTTTCCCAAATTTTTCTTTGTCTAAAATAATAAAAAAGTATTAATGAAAGATGATTATCACTTAATATGACGAATGGTGTCTTACATTTGTTTCTCTTACAGAAATTGTTCCACTGCCAACTTGATTTATTATGGGATAATTGCTAAAATAAAGCAGAACTAATTTGGTCTTATTTATAAGGGCTAAACATTTATGAATACGGTTAGAGAAATTCTTGAGATTAAAGGGAAAACAACTTTTTCTATTTCGCCCAACGTAAAAATTATAGATGCACTTAAATTAATGGCAGAAAAAGAGATTGGTGCTTTACTTGTGTGCGAAGGTGTGGAATTGGTTGGAATAATATCCGAGAGGGATTACGCAAGAAAAGTTGCCTTGTTAGGAAAATCATCCAGGGAAACATCTGTAAATGAAATTATGTCTGCCGATGTTTTGTATATCAACATAGACCAAACAATAGAAGAATGCATGGCGCTAATGACTAATAAACGAGTCCGGCATCTTCCTGTTTTACAAGACGAAAAATTGTGTGGTATAATTTCTATTGGAGATGTGGTGAAAGCACTAATTGATAAAAAAGAATTTATGATAGATCAGTTGGTTCACTATATAAAAGGAGCTCCATCAATTACAAATAATGGATAAGATTTCAGGAATGTTCATTTGATTGCAGGATTTTTGTGGGTTCGGTTGTGTTGTTTTACTTTATTCTTTAAATTTGAAACCAGAAATTATGAATTAAAACTAAAAGGCAATTAAAAATTTTATTGAAAAATAATACTTTATCAGTAAATAAATTAAAGAAGAGAAAAATACCGTTCTCCACAGGAGAAATAATTATTATATTTTAACAGCCACTCTTAGAGTGGCTATTTTTTTATTTAGGAAATGAATGTGAACAACATTAAAGCAAAACTAATTTTGAAAGACGGCTCGGAATTTCCCGGCTATTCCTTTGGTTATACCAAAAACACAAATGGCGAGGTTGTCTTTAATACCGGAATGGTTGGATATCCGGAAACTATGACGGATCCTTCTTACCGAGGACAAATACTCGTGTGTACTTATCCGCTTATTGGTAACTATGGAGTACCAGGGGACGAAAGAGAAAATGATCTTGCGAAAAATTTTGAATCTGAAGAAATTCATGTCCGGGCTTTGATAGTCTCGGATTATTCCTTTGATTATTCACATTGGAATGCAAAAAAATCTTTAAAAGATTGGATGATAGAAAAAATGATTCCGGGGATTTATGGTATTGATACACGCCAGCTAACAAGGAAGCTCCGGGAAGAAGGAACAATGCCCGGTAAAATTATTTTTGATGACGAAAATGAAATTAGTTTTGAAGATCCGAATCAAAATGATTTAGTAAGTGAGGTTAGCGTAAAAGAGCCGATTGAATATTCCAAAGGTAAGAAAAAAATTGTGGTTGTTGATTGTGGCACCAAGAACAATATTCTTCAAGCTTTCCTTGGTAGAAAAATTTCTATTTTGCGTGTTCCTTATAACTATGATTTTTCCAAAGAAAAAGTTGATGGAATTGTAATTTCGAATGGACCAGGCGATCCAAAAATATGTAAGACAACGATAGAAAATACAAAACGGGCAATCGAAAACAACATTCCGATTTTAGGAATTTGCCTTGGCAGTCAAATACTTGCTCTTGCTGCAGGTGCAGACACGTATAAATTAAAATATGGGCATCGTGGACACAACCAGCCGTGCAATGAATCCGGCACAAAACGATGTTATATTACTTCGCAAAACCATGGATACGCAATTAAAACAGAAACTCTGCCGGAAGATTGGCGTGAATGGTTTATAAACGATAACGATGGTACAAACGAAGGCATCATTCATATTTCAAAACCAATCTTTGGTGCACAGTTCCATCCCGAAGCATCGCCGGGTCCCGATGATACAGAATTTATTTTCGATATGTTCGTGAGGTCTATAAAGTAGCCTCGCCTTTATCCCCGCTCCTTCCTACTGGTAGGTAAGCCCAAGGAGAGGGGAAAGAATATGCAGAGGTTAATTCTAAAATAAATATTGTAAATAACTAAATGCTAAAATTTTGATCTTCAAAATTCCTTGTTCGAAATTTGGTGTTCATTATAGCTGAATTCTCTTCTATTTATTCCTCTTGCAAGAAGCAGAAAAAAAAATAGAGATGAATAAAGCAGAAATTTTAAATGATATATTAATTCCCTCTTCCTTTGGGAGAGGGTTGGGAGTGGGCTAATGATAAAAAAAAGAAAAGCCAACAAAGTTTTAATTCTTGGTTCCGGTGCACTTCAAATTGGGCAAGCAGGCGAATTTGATTATTCCGGCAGTCAGGCAATAAAAGCACTTAAGGAAGATGGGATAACAACCATATTAATAAATCCAAATATTGCTACAATCCAAACCTCGGAAGATTTTGCCGATAAGGTTTATTTCCTCCCGATCAAAACTAATTTTGTAGAGAAGGTGATTGAAAAAGAAAAACCGGATAATATTCTGCTAAGCTTTGGTGGTCAAACAGCGCTAAACGTT
The DNA here is from genome assembly GCA_026390815.1 of Ignavibacteriales bacterium. Classification (NCBI taxonomy): domain Bacteria; kingdom Pseudomonadati; phylum Ignavibacteriota; class Ignavibacteria; order Ignavibacteriales; species Ignavibacteriales bacterium. Next base: position 155,679 of record JAPLFH010000024.1, read on the forward strand.
GGAGTCGATCTTTACAAAAAAGGAATTCTTCAGAAACATAATGTTAACGTTCTGGGTACATCGGTAGAAGCAATTATGAATACCGAAGACCGGCTTCTCTTCAATAATAAAGTTACGGAGGTTGGACTAAAAGTAGCCAAAAGCAAAACTGTAAATTCGCTTGAAGAAATTGATGCGGCTGCAAATGAAATTGGTTTTCCATTGATGGTTCGGATTGCGTATGCACTCGGTGGTCTTGGCTCTGGCATTGTGAAGGATAAAACCGAATTGCTTGATAAAGCAAAGCGTGCATTCTCATTTACGAATCAAATTCTTTTGGAAGAGTCTCTCTACGGCTGGAAAGAAGTTGAGTATGAAATTGTACGCGATCGATTTAATAATTGCATAACAGTGTGTTCGATGGAGAATGTCGATCCGATGGGAATCCACACCGGCGACAGCATTGTTGTTGCTCCGGTTCAAACGCTTTCCGCAAAAGAAAACTTTATGCTTCGCTCAATCGGAATTAAATTAATCCGTCATCTTGGAATAATTGGTGAGTGCAACATTCAGTACGCACTCGATCCACATTCTGATGATTACAGAATAATAGAAGTGAACGCACGGTTAAGCCGGAGTTCAGCGCTTGCGTCTAAAGCAACCGGTTATCCGCTTGCATTCATTGCTACAAAATTAGCTCTCGGTTATGCTTTGAATGAAGTTGAAAATATTATTACGCAAGAAACTTCTGCCTGTTTTGAACCGGCACTTGATTATATCACACTTAAGTACCCACGCTGGGATTTGCAGAAATTCAGCCAGGTAAGTACATTACTCGGAAGTGAAATGAAATCCGTTGGTGAAGTAATGTCCATCGGAAGAAGTTTTGAAGAAGTTATGCAAAAAGCAATTCGCATGCTTGATGTTGGCATGAACGGATTTGTTTGCAATGAAATTGAATTAACTTCATTTGGTGGCATTGAAGAAGCGATTGAAAAACCCACAGATAAAAGAATGTTTGCAATTGCCCAGGCGATACGTTCGGGAATTACCGTTGAAAGAATTCATGAACTTTCCAAAATTGATAAATGGTTTTTATATAAGCTTAAGAATATTGTTGAATCAGAAAAAGAGTTGATGGAATGCAGAACTGAAAACATCCCGGAAGAACTATTCCGTAAAGCTAAGAAGCAAGGATTTTCTGATAAGCAAATTGGATTGATCTTTAAAACCAACGAAAAAAATATCCGTGAAAAAAGGAAGGAATTGAATATCATTCCTTTCGTAAAGCAAATTGATACTTTGGCGGCGGAATTCCCCGCCAAAACAAATTATCTTTATCTTACTTATAACGGCAGCGAAGATGACATTGTTCAGGGTGAAAGCGACCAGATTGTTGTGCTTGGCAGTGGAGCATATAGAATTGGTTCCTCTGTTGAGTTCGACTGGTGCTGCGTAAATTCCGTTCAAACGCTTAACAACTTAGAATATAAAACAATAATGATTAACTGCAATCCGGAAACAGTTAGCACTGATTATGATATTTGTGATAAACTTTATTTTGAAGAGCTGACTTATGAGCGGGTGATGGATATTTATGAAAAAGAAAATCCGATGGGAATTATTGTTTCGATGGGAGGGCAAACTCCAAATAACCTTGCAATGAAGCTGCATAATTCTGGTGTTCGAATTTTAGGAACATCACCTTTACAAATCGATAATGCAGAAAATCGCCATAAGTTTTCTAAAATTCTTGATGAACTAAAGATCGACCAGCCGGATTGGAAAGAACTAACAAGTTTGAAAGAAGCAAAAGAGTTTTCTGTACGCGTTGGTTACCCGGTTTTAATCCGCCCAAGTTATGTACTAAGCGGCGCTTCCATGAGCATTGTTCTAAATGAAGATGAGTTAGAATTCTATCTTAATAAAGCATCGCTTATAAGTAAAGATTATCCTGTAGTAATTAGTAAGTTTATTACAGAAGCAAGGGAAATTGAAGCTGATGCTGTTGGAGATAATGGTGAGTTATTTTGTTATGCAATTTCTGAACATGTAGAAAACGCCGGAGTTCATTCTGGTGATGCTACGTTGGTTTTACCGCCGCAGCGGACTTACTTGGAAACTATGCGCAGAGTGAAAATTATTACTAAAGAAATCGCTGCTGCTTTGAAAATAACCGGTCCATTCAACATCCAGTTTATTGCTAAGGATAATGATGTAAAAGTAATTGAGTGTAACCTGCGTGCTTCACGAAGTTTTCCATTTGTTTCTAAAGTTTTAAAAATAAATTTTATTGATATTGCTACTCGGTTAATGATGGGGGAAAAAGTAAACAGGATTGATAAATCATCGTTTGATTTAGATTATGTTGGCGTTAAAGCGCCCCAGTTTTCTTTTACAAGATTAAAAGGATCCGATCCGGTTCTTGGAGTTGAAATGTCTTCCACGGGCGAAGTTGCCTGCATTGGAGATGATTTTAATGAAGCGTTTTTGAAAAGCTGTCTTTCAACTGGATTTAAAATTCCTAAAAAAGCAATCCTGCTTTCTACCGGAACACCAAAGGATAAAGCAGAATTTCTGGAAGGAGCAAGAATTCTTTATGAAAAAGGTTTGAAATTTTACGCAACTAAAGGAACAGCTGATTATTTACAAGGCAATGGTATGGAAGCGGAAGTGCTTTACTGGCCATTCGATAATTTAGAACCAAACATTATGACTTACCTTTCCGAAGGCAAAATCGATCTTGTTGTAAACATTCCCAAGAGTGCTGAGAAGGCAGAATTAGAAAATGATTACCTGATCCGGCGGAAATCTGTTGATATGAATATTCCGCTTATTACCAACATCCAGTTTGCAAAACGGTTTGCAAAATCTCTTGGACTCTATTCCTCTGGCAGCTTAAAAATAAAAAGCTGGGATGAATATAGTTGATAGTAATTTGAGGATTTCGGAATAAGAAAATAACAGATCCAAATAAAACTGGATATTATTCCACCGGAGAGGAATCCAATCCAGAATATTTAAATTTTCTGGATATAAATCCCCTTTAACTCTTGACAAACTTTCCTTCATGATTTATCTTTGAATCAAATGAAAAACAAATTTTCACATATAAAAATTATTGAGTCAGCTTTTTCTTCGTATAAAAGTCTTAACAGCTTACGTCCTCGCCGCCCCCGCTTGGGGTAATACATCATTTTAAAAACATATTTAATTAATTCAGTTTTCAATTTTAGTAAGGAGTCTAAAAAATGATTTCGGTTGGAATTATTGGCGGCAGCGGTTATACGGGTAAAAAGTTAATTCAATTTTGTAACAATCATCCTTTTGTTGATGGGTTTGAAGTTTACGGAAATATAACCGCAGGCGAAAATATAAGCACAGTCTTTCCGGAAATGTCCGGGTGGGTTGATGATAAAACAATTAAATCTGTTGGCGATCTTTCACTTGAACATGATTTATACTTTACCGCTTTACCGCATGGCGAAGCTTTAAACTACATTCCATTCTTAATTAATCAGGGCAAAAAAGTTATTGATCTTGGCGGAGATTACCGACTTGATATGGAAGAGATTTATACAAACTGGTATAAAATTAAACATTCATCTCCATATCTGCTTAAAAATAAAATTTATGGACTTGCAGATTTTTCCGACACAGATTATTCCGGATATGATTTGGTTGCCAATCCTGGATGTTATCCAACAGCCGCATTACTTTCGCTACTTCCGCTTGCATCAAATTTCAGTGAAGAAATATTATCAGTTAGTACAGTTGCTTATTCAGGAACCAGCGGAGCAGGTAAATCCGCTAAAACTGATTTGCTAATGTCTGAAATGGATGGCAACGTTAGAGCGTATAACGTTAATCAACACAGGCACCAACCGGAAATTTTGCAGGAGTTGCACAAAGCAGGATTCAACTCACCATTTTCCTTTACAACACACTTGCTTCCTGTTGCTGTTGGAATTTACTCTACTACATCAATTCATTTGAAGAGCAAAATAAGTGAAAACGATTTGAACCAGGCTTTCAAAGAGTCATATGGCAGTTCATTTTTTGTACGATTGAGAAACACTCCACCGAATTTAGGCTGGGTAACAGGAACAAACTTTTGCGATATAAATGTAGCGGTAAAGGACAAAACAGTAATCCTCACTTCCGCAATTGATAATTTAATTAAAGGCGCTGCCGGGCAGGCAATTCAAAATATGAATAAACTATTTGATTGGGATGAGAAACTTGGAATATTAAATAAAGGAGTTAAAGATGTATCAGTTTATTGAGAATGGAACCGTTACCTCTACTCCAGGATTTGTAGCTGCTGGAATTTTTTGCGGCATTAAGAAAAGGAAAAAAGATCTTGCGCTAATTTTTTCTAAAAAGGAATGCACGGCTGCTGGTACTTTCACTTTGAATAAAGTTAAAGCCGCCCCACTTATTCTTTCACAAGAACTCATCAACAATAAAAATTTAATTAGAGCAATTCTGGTTAATTCTGGCAACGCCAATGCATGCACTGGCGAATCGGGTTATAGAGATGCTGAGATTTCTCAAAAATATTGTGCCGCTTCATTGGGCATTTCACCTTCGGAGGTTTTGGTAAGTTCAACAGGAGTAATTGGACAAAGAATGCCGATGGAAAAATTGCTTTCAGGTATCGATGCAATAGTTCCACAGCTAACTATCACTGGTGGAGCCGATGCCGCCGAAGCGATTTTAACTACAGATAAAAAAGAGAAATCGTTTGCGGTAAAAGTTAAACTGGAAAAAGACGAGATTACAATCGGAGCAATCTGCAAAGGCAGCGGAATGATTATGCCCAATATGGCAACTATGCTTGCGTTCATTACAACTGACGCAAAAATTGATCAACCCGTTTTACAAAAAATGCTTAGCAATGCAGTTAAAAATTCATTCAATAAAATTTCTGTGGATGGCGATACAAGCACAAATGATATGGTTGTTCTATTATCAAATGGAATTTCCGGAATAGAGATAAATGAACAATCCAAAGATGAAAAATTTTTCCAGGAAGCACTTCACGCAATTTGTGTGGCAATGGCAAAATCAATTGTTTCTGATGGAGAAGGAGCAACTAAATTAGTAACGATCAATGTAACCGGAGCGCATTCGCAACAAGATGCGGATATGGTCGGAAAAGCTGTTGCTAATTCTTCTCTTGTTAAAACAGCTTTGTATGGTCAGGACGCAAACTGGGGAAGGATTATGTCGGCGGCTGGAAACAGCGGTGCAGATATTGATCCTGCTACTATGAGCATTTTCTTTGATGATTTGCCAGTTGTGCTTCCTAATTACAATATTGTTTTAAATGAGAAAGCTGCCAAAGAAATTTTAACTAAACCAGAGTTTCGGATTAAAATTAATCTTAACGGCGGAAACGATTCTTCGACTTGGTGGACGTGCGATTTCTCTGAAGAGTACGTTAGAATAAATGCGGATTATAGAACCTAAAATAGCGTGAAGTGTGAAACCCGACTACCGTCAGGCAGGCGTCAAACGCAAGACGAAAAGCAATGTAACAATTAAACAATTATCCTGATCGTTGAGAAGTAAACTAACATTTAGAAAAGAGATTTAAGATGAAGATAGCAGTTCTAAAAATATCTGGTAAAGCTTTGAACGAATTGTTCGCTTCCGAAGCATGGATTCAATCAATCCAAAAGCTAAATCATTTTTATGATGGATTAGTAATAGTTCATGGTGCAGGAAAAAATATTTCCGAATGGTCAGAAGCACTTGGTCACCAAAGTAAATTTATTGACGGTCAGCGCGTAACAACCGAAGAAGTTATGGATGTTGTTGCAGCAGTTCAGGCGGGCATATTGAACGCGAAAATCGTAAGCAAATTAATTTCTTCCGGTTTGAATGCAATTGGTTTAACAGGAATTGACCGAGGATCATTTGTTGCAGAAAATGTAAATGAAGAATTAGGTTTTGTCGGCGTGCCCAAACAAGTTCAATCCATTAACTGGATTAAGGATTTGGCAAAAACAAAAGTTATTCCTGTTTTTTCTAGTGTGTGCAGAGATGCCGCTGGCAATCTTATGAATGTTAATGCAGATATTTTTACTGAAGTTCTTGCTGCTTCGCTAAAAGCTGAATCAGTTTTCTTTGTGTCGGATGTTCAAGGCGTAATGCTGAATGGAAATTTTCAGCAGACAATTGATGCGGAAGATATTCTTAAAGGAATTAATGAAGGCGAGATTACCGACGGAATGATTCCAAAGATGAATAGCTGCCTTGACCTTTTGAATAAAGGGATAAACAAAATCTGGATTGGTTCAAAAATTCTGGAAGATATAATTGGAGAAAAGAAAGTTTCAGGAGGAACGTGGATTGTTCAATCAGCATAATGATATAGTTGAAAAAGAATCATCGCTTTTAAAAAATTACTCCCGCTATCCGGTTGAATTTGTTTCTGGAGATGGCGCTTACCTTTTTGATAAGAACGGAAAAAAATATCTCGACTTTCTTAGCGGTATTGCTGTAACAGGATTTGGGCACAGTAATCCAAGAATTAAATCCGCCGTAGAAAAACAGATTAATAAATTATGGCATGTTTCAAATCTATTTGAATCAGAACAGCAGGAAATTCTTGCTGAAAAACTTGCTGAAATATCCGGATTGGATTCCGTTTTCTTCTGCAACTCAGGAACTGAAGCAAATGAAGCCGCAATCAAGTTTGCAAGAAAATGGGGCAAAGGAAGAAGTCATATCATCACGGCTCTAAACAGTTTTCATGGAAGAACAATGGGAAGCCTTTCTGCAACCGGACAGAAAAAAGTCTGGGAAGGATTTGAACCACTTACGCCGGGTTTTTCTTATGCTGAGTTTGGAGACATAGATGTGCTTGAACAAGAATACAATAAACATGCGAACGAAACTGTCGCAATAATGTTGGAGCCAATTCAAGGAGAAAGCGGAATCATAATTCCTCCTGAAGGATATTTAAAAAATGTAAGACAATTCTGCGATGAGCATAATCTTCTTTTAATTCTTGATGAAGTTCAAAGTGGAATGGGAAGAACCGGGAAGTTTTTCGCACACCAGTGGGAAGAAATAAAGCCGGACATCATTACGATTGCAAAAGGAATTGCAAATGGCTTACCGCTTGGTGCTGCAATTTGTTCTAAAGAAGTCGGAGATGAAATTAAACCGGGCAGTCATGGTTCAACCTTTGGCGGCAATCCGGTTGCTGTTGCCGCAGCGATTGAAGTTGTTAATCTTCTTGATGATTCTGTCTTAAACCAAATAGATAAGTTGGGAACAAGTTTAATTGAATCGATCATAAATCTTCATGCAATTCAGATAAAAGAAGTGAGAGGTAAAGGATTGATGATAGGAGTTGAATTTAATGAAGGAATTTCTGCAAAGGTAATTGCGCAAAAGTTATTAAGCGATGGTGTAGTAACCGGAACATCTGGTGAAGTTGTTCTGCGTTTGCTTCCACCATTTATAATAACGGAAAAAGAGATTGTACAATTTGGTGCTGCTTTAAGTGGAGTATTGAATGAACTTTAACGAAACATTTGTGAAGCACCAAATCTTAAGTTATAAAAATTCAAAAGAATCTTTACCAGAAAGTTGGCATTTAAAAATTATTTGCTATTTGGTCCCGCAATGCGGGATTAGAGTTTGGAATTTAAATTCCTTCATCTTTGTCTTTAGCAATATTTCTCAAAAATGTTATATTGCATTCCATCCAAAAACAATTTGAGAAAGAAATGTCTGCAAAACTAAGAAGACAATACAAAATTAAAGAGATCCTCAACTACAAATTTATTTCCTGCCATGAGGATCTGTTGAAAGTGCTTCACAAAGAAAATGTAGAAGCAACACAGGCAACGCTAAGCCGCGATTTTGCGGAGCTTGGTGTTGTTAGAACCTTTACCGATAGAGGTCCGCGATATATCCTGAACGCTGATGAATCAGGAAAGCAGATTGCAAAACTTATCGGATTCGAAATTTTAAATGTTGAGCAAAATGAATCACTTGCTCTTATCAGAACCCTTGCAGGACGGGCTCAGGGTGTTGCGCATTATATAGACCGGTTGAACAAGCCGGAAATATTAGGCACCGTTGCGGGTGATGATACAGTGCTTGTAATACCAGCTTCGGTAATTCAGCTTGGTAAAATTGTTCTAATGATAAAACAAATGATGGCTGAACCGCCGGCATTTAAAAAGATTCATAAGTGAAATAGTGGAACCGTATAAAAAAGTATAAATGATTATCCTGATTTTTCATTCCACCAGTTCACCATCGAAAAAGAATTAACATATTTAAATTTATAAAGGAGTGAAAAATGTCCAGGAAAAAAATAGTGGTCGCATACTCGGGAGGGTTAGATACTTCCATTATGGTAAAATGGTTAAGCGAAAAATATGATGCTGATATAATCACAGCAACCGGAAATTTAGGGCAGCGAGCAGAGCTTGAAGGACTTGAAGAAAAAGCTATGAAAACCGGCGCTGTTAAATCAATTATTTTAGATTTACGCCACGAGTTTGTAACTGAATATCTTTGGAAAGCATTAAAAGCCGGTGCATTATACGAAGGTGTCTATCCGATGGCTTGTTCAATAGGAAGACCGCTGCTGGCAAAGATGCTTGTTGATGTTGCTCTGCAGGAAGGCGCGGATACAGTTGCTCATGGCTGTACTGGTAAAGGAAACGATCAGGTAAGATTTGAAGTTGGTGTTCAGACTCTTGCCCCACAGTTAAATGTTATTGCCCCGCTGCGCGAATGGGAATTTAAAAGCCGAGAAGAAGAAATTGATTACGCAATCGAAAATAAAATTCCCATAAAAATTACCAAAGCAAAACCATATTCAATTGATGAAAATCTTTGGGGCATTGCAGTTGAGTGCGGCGTACTTGAAGATCCAACCTGCGCTCCTCCGGAAGATGCATTTCAAATAACAACTAATCCAATTTATGCTCCGGATAAATCTGAAACAGTAACCATCAGTTTTGAAAAAGGTATTCCGGTTTGTGTTAATAATTCTGTTACAGATCCTGTTGAAATGCTTGAAGTGCTTAATGCGATTGGTGGTAAGCATGGAATTGGAAGAATGGATTTGATTGAGAACCGTGTTGTTGGTATTAAGTCGAGAGAAGTGTATGAAGCGCCCGCCGCGGTTATTCTTCATAAAGCACACAACGAACTTGAGAAGCTGATACTTGATAAAGAAACATTCAGATTTAAGCAGGATGTTTCTAACAAAATTGCTAATTTAATTTATGACGGATTGTGGTTTTCACCGCTGTTCAACTCGCTTATGGCGTTTGTTGATTCAACTCAGAAAAATTTAACCGGTGAAGTAACAATGGAATTTTACAAAGGAAACATTACCGTGCTTTCAAGAAGCTCGCAGTTTAGTTTGTATAATCTTGAGCTTGCAACTTATACGAGCGATGATAAGTTTGATCATAAAGCGAGTGAAGGCTTTATAAAAATTTACGGTTTACCATACAAAACAATCACCCAGGTTTACGAATCAGTTTTAGAAAAGGAAGTTGCCTGATGTTGTGGGGCGGAAGGTTTAAAGAAAAGTTAAACGACAAAGCGCTGAGTTTTTCTTCATCGCTTTCCGTTGATATAAATTTAATTCTTGAAGATCTTCTTGCCAGTAAAGTTCATGCGGAAATGCTTTCTAAAGTTGGATTGATTACGGAAGATGAAAGCAATCAAATTATAAATGGATTAAATAAAATTGAAACGGAATGGAAATCTAATGATTGGGTTCTGGATGAAAACAAGTTTGAAGATATTCATACAGCCGTTGAATGGCGGCTTACAGAACTGATTGGCGAATCCGCAGGCAAACTACATACTGGAAGAAGCCGGAATGATCAGGTTGCGACAGACATGAAACTGTGGATACGTAAAGCCGGCAATCAATTGAAAGATGAAATTCTTTCATTCCAGAAAACTTTAGTAGAAACAGCGAAACAGCACACAGAAACAATTATTCCCGGTTATACACATCTGCAAAGAGCGCAACCAATTTCTTTTGCGTTTCATCTGCTGACTTATGTAGAAATGCTTGAAAGAGATAAAGCAAGAGCCTATCCCCTAACCCCTTCCCCAAAGGAAGGGGATTTTAAAATCTCTTCCATTGGGAAAAGGGCTGAGGCTGCATGTCCGCTTGGTTCTGGCGCACTTGCCGGTTCAACGCTTCCACTTGATAGAAATTATACATCAGAAAAATTAGGTTTTGATTTTCCGGCTCGCAATGCTTTGGATGCAGTTTCTGATCGCGATTTCCTTCTTGATTTTTTAAATACCTGTTCAATTGGAATGATGCACCTTAGCCGCCTTGCTGAAGAAATTATTCTCTGGTCTTCGGCTGAATGGAAGTTCATAAAACTATCAGACGAATTCGCAACCGGTTCATCATTGATGCCACAAAAGAAAAATCCTGATATGGCGGAATTAGTTAGAGGAAAAACCGGAAGAGTATTCGGCAACCAGTTTTCTCTTCTTTCCACAATGAAAAGTTTACCGCTAAGTTACAACCGCGATTTGCAGGAAGATAAAGAGCCGGTGTTCGATTCATTTAATACTTACATCAATTCTCTTTCCATTATGAAGATGATGATAGCAACAATGGAAGTGAACGCTAAAAGATTTACAGAAGAACTAAAGAAAGATTTTTCTCTTGCAACAGATTTGGCAGACTGGCTTGTATTGAAAGGAATTCCATTCCGTGAAGCGCATAACATTGTTGGAACTCTTGTTCGGCATTGCGAGGATGATGGAAAAACTTTTAATGATCTTGTGCTGGCAGATATGAAAGAAATTAATCCAATCTTTGATGAAACAGCATTGGAGTGTTTGAATCTTGAAACTGCGTTAAGCCGGAAGAAAACATTCGGCTCTCCAAATCCGAAAATGGTTAAAGAGCAAATAGAATTCTGGAAGAATAAATTTAAATGAACGATAAAGGCGACCTTTAAAGTCGCCTTTCAACTCGCCAAATATATTTGACTAATCTATTTTTTCCTTTTCTATTTTTACTTTCCTTGCATAATAAGGAGCAGATGTTTCATATGCTTTAGACGACTCTGCAATCAATCCAATGATTGTGTTAATGATTAATTGCTGTCCAGAAGCAAAAGACTGAACCATCATTTTATTCTTTGCATCATTTCCGTAATGGCATTTAGCCAAACTTTCATTAAATGGCGCACAACGCAATTTAGCTTTTTCTTTCATATCCGCCCATTTACCACCGAAGACTTGTAGTTCTTCATCAACAACGGCAATGTGTTTTTCTGCTGCCTTTAATTTTATATTGTGCACAAGCTGTGGATCTTTATACGACATTTCTCCTGTAGATAAATTTGGCAGCTTTTCTATTTCCGCACGCTCCCAATCATCAATTTCTTTATGCTTAGCTTCCAGTTTTTGTGCATACTCTGCTTCAGCCGGATAATTACTCATCACTTTTTGTAATTCTGTTGAATAGGCTTGTGTTAGCTCAGAAGCATCCTGAAAAGCCTTTATCACCGCAGGAGATTCAATAGTTGCCTGTGGACCCATATTTTTTCCCATTTCCATCGCCCACTTAATTTTTTCTTCCTTGCTCATATTTTTTAATTTTTCATCCATCTTCTCATCCTTAAACTTTTTTGCCATATCTATCTGATCTTGATTGGGCATATTATCTTGTAAAACCGTTGCGTTTATTTCTTTCAAAAAATTTTCCAATTGATCCTTCAGCGGTTTGAAAAGTGGTTCTGAATTGCAAAGTGGATCTTCCGCCTCTTCAGATTTGACACATATTTTTTCAAACGCATCTTTGGCAGTAGCAGGCGGTGGAATTACTTTTTCAAAGAATGGAAGCAAGTCGGTTTTTATTGGTCTCTGAGCAAAAACCGGAAGAAACATTAGAACCAGGAAAAAGAGAGTTATGTGTATTGTTGTTTTCATATAATACTCCTAAAAATTTTCTTGAAAAGTTAACAAAGATTTCCATTAATTGGAAGCAATCTTTTCATTGGACGGAATTGCATATCATTTTATATGAATTTTTACAGTTTCTTTAAACGGGACGGACATGTATTTTAATTAAGAATAAAAATATCTATCTTACTTCAAGAATTACTTCCCTCTTATGAAATGAGGATAACCTAATTTAAGGAGGCTGATATGAAAGTAAAAAGTGAAAGTGAAAAAGCTCGGGAGTATCTCGAATCCCATACCGCAGGTTCTCATTTAATAAAAATGGTTGGTCCATGTATAACCGTCTCCCGCCAATCTGGCGCGGGTTCCGGCATTGTTGATGAAAAACTAAAAGATATTCTCCGGCAGCATCAAAGCGAGGAATATGGAGATTGGGAAATATTTGATAAAAATTTAATTGAAAAAGTTTTGGAAGATCATAATCTTCCCGAAAGATTGGGCAAATTATTTCACCAGGAAAAACATTCATCTGCCAAATCCATGGTGAGTGAACTACTTGGGCTTCAGCCCTCGATGTATTCTTTACTTCACAAAACAACGCATACTATTTTACAACTTGCACAAATGGGGAATGTAATTATTGTCGGCAGAGCTGGGAATATCATAACCGCGCATTTGCCAAATTCTTTCCACGTTCGCTTAGTTGCTCCGCTTGAAGACAGAATAAAGCGAATGATGGATTACTACAATGTTGGAAGGAAAGAAGCTCTTGCAATGATTAAAAATGAAGATGATTCCAGAAAAGAATACTTGCACAAACATTTTCATAAAGATATTGATGATCTGCTTCTGTATCATTTAGTCCTGAATACGAATCTGCTTAGCTATGAAGAAACAGCAAACATAATTGCAAATGCTGTAATGAAGAAATTTCCGAAGATGTTTTTGATTCATCAGGAATCGGCAGTTTTGTGATTGCGGATTTCAGATTTTAGGTTGCGAAAGGAATGAATTAATTCTGCAATCCAAAATCCGAAATAAAAATTTACTTTGTGTAATGCTCTATTACTTTTATAATTGCTTGTTCACAAACTTTGCAGAACGGTTTCTTTCCTTTGCTGAACATAATGCAATCCAGCATTGGACGATACAAACCGTTGGAAGCGTAACCGGCACCTTCAAATGCTCCAACTTTATTCCAATACTTACTCTTCAACAAATAAGCATCGGCTTCATTTGCTCTTTCAAGTGAAACACGTTCAGATTTTTCCTCCAGTGCCGCAATCGCTTTTTTATCTCCACCACCTCGTTTCATTTCAGCAATTTTATTATTCAATTCGCGGCGGATTTTTTGGTAATCGTAATCTGCTGAATCATAACCGGCTTTTTCCCATTTAGCTGGAATTTCAATTCCCGGTGTTGCAAGGTTTTTCCATTTTAAATTTTCCGGATCAAGCAAAGCGGTGATGTTTGGTTCTACAGGTTCAATTCCTTTTGGATAAAATTCATTGTACGCAACATCGGAAGTGTAATACTCATCGGCAAGTCCGGAAAAAGAATGTCCAAACTCATGCAGGAAAAGATACTCGTGCCATTGGTTATCGGTTGTGAAAGTACAATAGAGATTATAAATCCCGCCGCCGCCATACCGTTTATGATTTACCATAATATAAATTGCATCGTAAGGAACGTGGGCTGCAAGATCGCGCATTGTTTTGTTGTCCTCAGTTAAAAGATATCTTTCGGAGCCAAGTGAATTGAAAGTACAGTTTAGAGTTGTATTCTTGAATGATCCGTGGTCAGGCTCATCTACACCGCTCTCCTCCGATGGTTTAAGCACGCCGTAAATATTGAAATTTTTCTTTAATGATTTATATGGCTCCTGTGCAAAATGGATTTTTGAAAATTTCTCCAAATCATTTTTAAATTTGTTTACTTCTTTTGCGGTATAACCCTCACCTAAAATTACAATATCCACTTTTGTATGCGGATTGCCGTTCTTAACAGCTTCAAAAACTTTTACTGATTTATCAATTATTTTATCTTTCAAAACGCCAATGCTGTTAGGATCAATTTCCTGGCGGAAGAATTCTTCAAGCTGATTCTGTTTGTTTCTTTTTTCCAGAGCAAAAATAATTTTATCTTTTGGATATGGGAGAAGACACGATTCGTGGTAAGTCCGTTGGATGCCTTTTATTCCATCGTCGCTTGTTTTGTATTCGCCAAAGTAACTGTCGAATCCTTTTGAATAGATAAGCGTGCCGGAGGATTTATCATAAATTTTATAATAATATTTTCCATTGTTAAAGTCGTCGATCAGGTTGTTCAAGCTGCCAGCCCAAATTCCCTGCTGATAAATTTTATCAACTGTAATGATTTCAGAATTAGCATTGCCAACGTGGAAATAATCAATCCGCATTGTTTTATCAAAGAAAAAATTGTTAAATTTTATAGGTTGTGCAAGAAGGAGAATAGGAAAAAGCGCCATCAAACATAGCAGTTCAAATAGAATTTTCATTTAGTGCTCCAGATTATTCAGTAATAATTTAATCATTTTTCTTGGATTTAAGCAAAATTTGTAGTTTCCTGTAAAAATATATTTGATGTTGGAACTTTTAATGTTACAACACTTGTTGTTATAACTAAGAACGAAAAATTATATAAACAAAATTTAAGGAGTAGAAAATGAATTCATCAAATATATTGCAAGAAGAAAGTGTAAGCCAGGTTCAAAGCTGGGCAATCGATCCAATGCATTCCAAGCTTCAATTTTCTGTGCGCCATATGGTAATCTCAGAAGTTGTCGGGAATTTCAAATCTTTCAATTTCAAAATGAATAGTTCAACTGACGATTTTATAGATAGCGAAGTTGAATTAACCATCGATACAAACAGTATAGATACCGGTGTTACCGACCGGGATAACCATCTTCGTTCAGCAGATTTTTTTGATGCACAAAATTTTCCGGAGATAATTTTCAAAAGCAAAATATTTAATAAAGTTGATGATGAGAAATATAAATTGCTTGGTAATCTTACTATTAAAAATATTACAAAACCAATCGAACTTGATGTTACCTATGGTGGACAGATAGTTGATCCTTACGGAAATCTTCGCGCAGGATTCAAAGTTATAGGCAGCTTAAACCGCTTTGATTATGATTTAAAATGGAATGCTCTGATTGAAACCGGCGGGGCAATGGTTGGGAAGAATATTAATATCACCTGCGATTTTGAAATAATAAAACAAAAATCTTTATAAAACTTTAATTCAATCAAAAAAAAGGAATAGGATCATGAGAAAAATAAATTTGCTATTAGTACTCCTGGTGTTATCGGCAGTATCCTTTGCTCAAACCACAAATTGGAAGTTTGATAAATCACATACACAGATAAAATTCAGCATTACTCATTTGGTAATTAGCAGTGTAACCGGAAATTTTAAAAAGTTTGATGGAACAGTTACAACAAATGGAGATGATTTTTCAACTGCAAAAATTGAATTTACAGCAGAAACGAACAGCATTAATACCGATAACGAGAAGCGGGATGCTCATCTTAAATCGGATGACTTTTTTAATGCCGAAAAATTCCCGCAGATAAAATTTGTTAGCAAATCGATGAAGAAAGTTGATGATAATAAATACGAGCTAACCGGCGATTTTACAATGCGCGATGTTACCAAAACAGTAACATTTGATGTAGTTAAAACCGGTGAGATTGAAGCCTTTGGAAGCAAACATGTTGGCTTTAGTTTAACAGGTAAAGTAAATCGGTTTGACTTCAATCTAATATGGAATTCATTAATTGAAGCTGGTGGAGCAATAGTTGGTAAAGATGTTGACATTCAGTGCAATATTGAGATTGTAAAAGAAAAATAAAGTAAAGAACGATTGAATGTTGAAGATTATTTCTTCCTCAATCAATAATTACTTGAGTTAAGAAAATAAAAAGGAATTGAAATTATGTTACACGAACTGATAATTAAAAGAAATAGCCCAAGAGCGTTTACAGAAAAAGAAATTGAACCGGAAAAGCTTGAAGATTTATTTGAAGCCGCTCGATGGGCTGCATCATCTATGAACGAGCAACCATGGCGGTTTATTGTAGCGGTTAGAAAAGATTTGGAGAATTTCGATAAAATGGTTAAGATATTAAATGAGCCAAACAAGATCTGGGCAAAGAACGCCGGAGCGCTTATTTTAACTGTCGCAAAACAAAATCTTGATTTCAACAATAAACTCAACAAATATGCTTTTTATGATGTTGGTCAGTCCGTTGCAAATTTAACATTGCAGGCAACGGCTATAAATTTATATGTTCATCAAATGGGAGGATTCAGTGCCGAAAAAGCAAAAGAAGTATTTCTATTACCGGACGAATTTTCTGCGGTAAGTGTGCTTGCAATTGGCTATAAAGGTGAACCTGAAATGCTTCCGGAAAATTTGAAAGTTAGAGAACTTGCTGTAAGGACAAGGAAACCTATTGATGAAATTATTTATGACGGAAAATTTGGGGTACCGTGGGAATCGGAAATTAAACATTTGGAAGAAATATAAAATTAGAGAGAAATATGAAAACAATAATTCACCGTGCAGAAGATAGAGGTGCCGCCGAACATGGCTGGCTTCATACAAGATTTAGCTTTAGCTTCAGCGAGTATTATGATCCGGACAAAATGAATTTCGGGTTGCTTCGCGTATTAAACGATGATATAGTTGAACCCGGTCAAGGATTTGGAACCCATCCACATAATAACATGGAAATAATCACAATTATTCTTGAAGGAGCACTTGAACATAAGGATAGTATGGGTAATGGTTCAGTAATCAAGAAAGATGAAGTACAGGTAATGTCTGCCGGATCTGGAATTTTGCATTCGGAATTTAATCCGTCCCAAAATGATTTGCTAAACCTGCTTCAGATATGGATTTTTCCAAAGGAAAAGAACATAAAGCCACGCTATGATCAGAAATATTTTTCACCTGATGACAGGAAAAATAAATTTCAAACTGTTGCTTCCGGAATTGATAAAAATGAAGCGCTTTACATTCATCAGAATGCAGCATTATCACTTGCATCCATGGAGAATTCAACTGAGATAAATTATAAAATAAAATTTCCGGGTAATGGTATTTATGTTTTTGTGCTTGATGGAGAAATTAAAATTGCGGATGAAGAATTATTTAAACGTGATGCAATTGGTTTGAATGGTTTGAGTGAAATATCAATTAGCGCTTTATCAGACTCAAAAATTTTATTAATAGAAATTCCAACTGAATAGTAAAAAATGCAGGAATATTTTATACATCCAGACGCACAAATTGGTAATGTCGAATTGCAGGTTTCCGATCTTGATCGTTCTGTAAAGTTTTATAAAAATGTGCTGGGGTTACAGGAAATCATTCAAGAAAAGCGAGCCAGCCTTTTGTATGCTTCTGCAAAGAAACAACCAATAATAATTTTAAGGGAAAACAAACTTGCGTTGGTTCAAAAAAAGGCAAGCGTTGGACTTTATCATATTGCCATAAAAGTGCCTAACCGATTTGAATTAGCAAAAATGTTTGTTCATATAAGTAAATTGGAATATAAATTTAATGGATTTGCAAACCATGGTGTTAGTGAAGCAATCTACCTTGCCGACCCGGATGGAAATGGAATAGAACTCTATTCAGATCTTCCGGAAAATGTAGGGGGAAGAAAAGAAGATAATATTGAAATGGTAACTGAACAGCTTGATCTAGAAAATCTTTTAAAAGAATTAGAAGGCAAAGATTCTAACTTGACTGTAATTCATCCGGACACAATTATAGGGCATATCCATTTACGAGTATCAGATCTGGAAAAAGGAAAACGATTTTATAATGAAATCCTTGGTTTTAAAATAACACAAAGCAGCTATCCGGGCGCCTTGTTTGTAGCTGCCGGTAACTATCATCATCATATTGGATTGAATACCTGGACGAGTAGTGGAGCAAAACCAAACAATGAAAACTCTATCGGACTTAAATCTTTTTCTATTGTTGTTCCTGATGATGAAACGGTTAATGTTTTGGCGGATCGTTTAACACAGAATAGTTTTAGAATTAAAGAATTCGATTTTCCTGCTGATGGAAAAACAATTTGCACATATGATTTTGATGGAATTAAGATTATGATTCAAGCAATAAATTCCTTTAAATGATTTTTTAAATAACGCAATAATCTTTTTAACAAATATGAAACTAGAAGAAGAAATCTCACAGAAAAATTTCAGGAATGTTTACCACAAGGCTGCGGTAAATGTTTTTTATACTTTCAATTGGGCATATGAATTTCATACAAAAATATTAAAACCTTTTAACATTACTCCTCAACAATATAATATATTACGAATATTAAGGGGACAGCACCCCGAGCCGGCAACAGTAAAATTGTTGAAGGAAAGAATGATAGACAAAATGCCGGATGTATCAAGAATTGTTGAAAAACTTCGTACAAAAGGATTTGTTGAGCGGCATATTTGTGAAAAAGACAGAAGAATGGTTGATGTTTGGATAACACAACACGGCTTAGATTTGCTTGCAAGACTAGATGATAAAAATGATGAACTGGATAAGTTTATGTCAAACTTGAATATTGACGAAGCAATTACTCTTAACTGCCTATTGGATAAATTAAGAGGATGAAATTCTTAGAATGTCTTAATTCAACTTTTAATAGTTTTGACTTGTTCTCGTGGGGAACCGAAGTGAAATCCTCGCTCATCTTCATATCCCTTTGGTGCAACTAGTAATTCTATCAACATCCAAAGTGCAAAAACGCAAAAAAAGCCAATTAAATATAACATACGCCCTCAAAGGTTTGTTTATCTATATTATCGATTTATTTGGAAGTTTGTTTAAGGGCATGTTAAAGTGAATCCGGAGGAACCAATACTATGCGGATATTTGAAGTAACTCACTATAAGTAGCAAGTGTATAAGTTATAGAAATTTCAAATAACAAAAGCAAATTCCAAACAAACACCAATTTCTAAAAAAGTTTTTGTATTTGGAATTTTTCTTCCGCTCCTTTTTTTACATTATGTGAATGAAGCAAATAATAATTTATGGAATGATAGAAAATTATTGTTTGCTTAAATCCTGTTTTTCAGGAGCTCCGTAATGAAATCCTGAATCATCTTCAAAGCCACGTGGTGCAACCAACAGCTCAATTGCCATCCAAACGATAAAGACGGCAACATAAATACCCAGGTAAATCATTTTCATATCCTTTCATTCATAACATAAAATCAAAAAACCCATTGTTAAAATCATAAACTGCTCTTGCCCTCATATTAATCAACAGTATAATAATGTAAAAAAGTTTCCGAGTTTAAAGTTTAATAATACTTTAACTAATACATCGGATTTCCAGATTAAATACAATAGTGTTTTCTGTTCAACACCAGCACTAAGTAGAAATTAGGTGGAAAATTTTTTGGATAAAAATTGGGTTTCAGGGATTCCTAAATTTTATAAGCTGATAAATTTTTTGTGATATTTCTTTCATCTTTGGAAGAGCTTGCTCTTCTTTCAAAGGAATAAAACAGGAAATGATATACTTTATTTTTCCATCATCAACAAGTCCAACATCATTTGTCCAGAAAGAATACCAACCCGTTTTATGGTAGTACATAGCTTCTTTCGGTAGTCCGGCTGCTATTTTTGATTTATCAAGCTGTCTGCCAAGCAAACATTTTAATTGCTGGCTAACCCAAGGATTTATCATTTGGTTGGAAAAAACTCTGTACATAAAATCTGCGGCATGAAGAGCACAAGTTACTGTGCTGCGGATAGTATCATAACCGGCATCTTCAAATTTTCGCTTAAGGAATTTTCGGGTAACTTCACTTCCCTGCCAATTTAGTTCATGCATCATTTTGTTTATTCTAGGACGAGTTGCAACATCGATTAAGCAATTTGCTGCTGAGTTATCGCTGCGGGTGATCATTAAATCAAGAAGATAATTGATGGTAACCGTATCATTTCCTTTTAACAACGGGCGCGGATCGCCTAAAATTTCTTTTGCTCCATCTACTGCATTATAATTTTTTACAATATGTTTTGCATAAAGCGAATATTCGTTTCCGAACACCTGAGAAAGAATTTGAGCCGCAACATACATTTTATAAACACTGGCTGGATAAATAAAATTATCCATATTAACGCCACCAAGTTTTGCCGTACCATTATTTAAATCAATAACAGCAAGAGAGATTTGTTCCGTTCCATCCTCACCAACGTCAAAGGTTTTATCCAGATTAAGTGAAGAAACTATTTTGTTAAGTGAATCGCTTAGTGAATTATCGATTGAATAGTATTCCGGGATCTTTATTGCCTGCGGGCAAATTTGTGCAAGCAAAAAAACATTCAAAAGAATAAGAATTCTAATCTTCATTTGTAATTCTCCTGACAAAATTATTCTTTAAGTTCAAGTATTTAATTAACGTAATCGTAATCTAATGGTGCTGCCGCTAACCGACAGCCAAGAACAAAAATGCCGAATGGAAGCAACAACTTTTAATTAAAAAAATATTTTATAGAACAAACAACTTTAATGAGAAACTAAGCAATGAAAACGAAACTAAATAATTACAAAAAAGCAGCACTGAAAACGCTGTCCGTGTTGTGCGGCGGGATTTACCTTGTATATTAGTTTTAACAAAAGATTTAGTAAGCGTCTTTTCTCAAATCTATTGATAGAATATAAACAGTTTTTTCATTCTCATCGATTAC
Source organism: Ignavibacteriales bacterium (assembly GCA_026390815.1). Taxonomy (NCBI): domain Bacteria; kingdom Pseudomonadati; phylum Ignavibacteriota; class Ignavibacteria; order Ignavibacteriales; species Ignavibacteriales bacterium. The sequence continues at coordinate 176,349 of JAPLFH010000024.1, forward strand.
ATAAAACAATCTATATTTTCCAATTCTATAGCGCCAAGTTTCAGGTTTGTAGTCCATCAATTTTTTGATATTGTTACCATAGTGGGGTTCTTCTTTTAACTGAGGATAAATATATTGAAGAAGTTTCCTTTCAATGAAGATTTGATCCCGATTTGTGATTTTTTTAATCTTCTTAAGAAATTCGTCGGTTTCAAAGATTTGATAATTACTCAACAAATCGCCCCCTTTTTGATTTCACATCAGCCAAACCTCTCTTCAGACTTTTATTCAGTTCTGAATTACTGCGTATTTCTTCCATTTCGAATTCATCTACGAATACATTATGCTCGATGAATCTTTTGACGGCTGTTTCAATAAAATTAGAAATAGGTCTATTATCTCTATCTGCTAACTTTCTAAAGACTTTATAATTTTCTTCGCTTAATCGAAGAGTAATTGTTTTGGACATAAAATAACCTCAATGAATGTTTATCGTTTCTTTGCGTTCTAATGTATTCATATCCATCGAAATATTCAATATCATTTTTGTGGTAAAAGGAATAACAGTTCAATTATATTCTTTTTAATAACGCCAATGTATGAAGAATTAAATTTCTTCCTCCCCATTTGCCATGTCCTGGTATTACAGCTTTAATATCAGGGAACTTATCAACAACATTTTTAATTGATTTAGACCATTCCTTTACATCAGCATCGGCAATATTGCCAAGGCTCTCAGACATTTCGGATTTAAACATGCATCCGCCAAAAAGCAATTTAAAATTCGGAAGCCAAACAACAATATTATCGATTGTGTGGGCAGCCCCAGGGTAATAGAGTTCAAATATAGTTTTATCAACTACAAGCAGGGTATCGCTTTTCGTAAATGCATAAGGCGTTTCATAACCTTTTTCTTTTGCTAACTTTGCTGTTAGAGCGGAACTAATAACCCGAATATTATTTTTCTTAAGAGAACTTATTCCGCCAATCCTGTCTTCGTGGCAATGTGTAATAATTGCAAGCACAAAATATTTGTTAAATTTTTCTTTGCAGATTTTTATCAACTCTTCAGTTTGAGGGTTATCCCAGGGTGTATCGATTAAAACCAAACCTAAAGCGGTTACAACTACTAATCCGTTGGAAGGTGTAGGGTAACCGTTATAAAGCTTGTAAGTTGTATGAATCCAAACAGAGTCGTTGATTTTACGGAGTTCAACTTTATCTGCAGCAAATAAACAAACATTTATAAGGAACAATGTCACGATCAATTTTTTCATTTTAATTCCAAATTTTTGCCACTGATTTATCGTGACAATTAGGTTTAATTTTGTACGAGCTTTTTATTCCCCACAATTTTTTAAATCATAGATTTAACAAATATCTTCAACTCATTGTTCTCTATACCGGATCAATATGGACAAAAACCTTTTGTACTTCTGCCAAAGATTCAATTGCATTTTGAACTTGCTTTCCAATATTATGAGACTCAAATGTAGTTGCCGATTTATTTACCTCAATATGAATCTCTACATGAAATTTATCACCGACATAATGAGAGCGCAAATCATTAAATCCTTCCACACCTTTTACCTTTAAGGCACGGTTGGCAATTTCTACAATCAATTTTTTATCAGCAGCTTTGTGCATTAAGTAATCGATATTCTCTCTGGCTATTTCATAACCGGATCGAAAGATGAAAAATGCCACCAGCAATCCTCCAACTCCATCAATTCTTGGATAACCAAATTGAACACCAATAATTCCAAATAATGCAAGTGAAGAAGCAAGAACATCGTTTATGCTATCAACAGCCTGGGCGCGGACCGCGGGGCTGTAGTATTTTTTGCCGATATAGCTCTGATATCTGTTCATTAAAATTTTGGTGATAATGGTGATTGCTAAGACAAGGTAAACCCAGATGCTTACTCTTACATTTGGTGGAGTAATTATACGCTTGATCGATTCTTGCACGATGTTCAAGCCCAAAACACCGGCAAGAACAGCAACAATAAATGTTGCAATTGGTTGGGCTGCATTATGTCCGAACTGATGTTTTTCATCAGGTTTTTGTGATGAGATTTTAACACTTATTTTTATGGCAATTGAAGAAATAATATCGGTAAAGGAATTTCCTGCTTCGGAAATCATTGTTATGGAATTAGAAATAATTCCCACTGTAATTTTAAGTAGAAAAAGAAATACATTTAATCCAAGTGCTCTGTTAACAGCTTTTTTTACCGGCATATTTTTAATTCAAAAATAATTATCAGTGAACCTCTTTGAAATCAAAATTTTTTTCTTCCATCATCCCAGCCAGAACAAATCAAGGTGGGTATCAACGGTAATCAATACTTAAATAGAAGAAAAAGATTGTTTTAAATATTGCTCTTAATCGTAATCTTAATCTGCTTTAAGTTTTTAATAATGAGTAAGATTAAGAAATTAGATTATGATTAAGAGTTTTTCATTCAACTTCACAAAATAATTTCTTAAGCTCTTTCTTCCCAAACCTGGCAAATAGTAATGATGTTATGTACTGCCATTTGCATATCCTGTACTGCAATCCATTCAAGTTGAGAATGAAAGCTGTGTTCACCTGCAAAAATGTTGGGCGTTGGCAAACCCATATACGAAAGACGCGAGCCATCCGTTCCTCCGCGTATTGGTGAAAGTATTGGTTCAAAGTTCAATCTTTTACTTGCTTCAATTGCGCATTCTGCAACCTGCGGATGTTCATCCAAAATGTATTTCATATTCCGGTATTGTTCGTTTATTGTAAATTCTATTTTTGCACCGGGAAATTCTGCCAAAGCTTTATGAGCCAGATCCCGGAGAAACTCTTCGTACTCCCCAAGTTTTTCCGTAATAAAATCTCTTATTATAAACTTTACTATCGCTAATTCTTCATTTCCATTTATATTTGTTGCGTGAACATATCCTTCGCGTTTTTCCGTGGTTTCCGGAGATAGCCTGTCTTTGGGTAAACTTTCTACAAACTTTGCAGCTATCTTGATTGCGTTTACCATTTTTCCTTTAGCGTATCCCGGGTGAATATTTTTACCAATAAATTTAACTACTACTCCATCAGCGCTGAAAGTTTCCGATTCAATTTCTCCACGAGATGATCCATCAACGGTATACGCATACTTTGCTCCAAACTTTTCAACATTAAACTTTTCTGTTCCCCTGCCAACTTCTTCATCAGGAGTAAAGCAAATTTTAATTGTTCCGTGTTTAACTTCGGGATGCTTAATCATGTAATTTACCGCATCAACAATTTCTGCAACGCCGGCTTTATTATCAGCGCCAAGTAGTGTTGTTCCATCCGTTGTAATGATGTCGAATCCAATCATGTTTTTTAATTCGGGATTTTTTTCTACCTCAATTACTTGTGTCGGATCTTTGGGAAGAACAATATCTCCACCCTGGTAATTTTTAAGGATAATTGGATTTACATTTGCACCACTAACAGCAGGAGAAGTATCCACATGCGAGATGAAACCAATAACCGGAACATTTTTATTTGTATTTGATGGCACCGTTGCAATTACATAACCGTGTTCATCCAAGTGCGCATCTTCTAATCCAACTTCTTTTAATTCTTTAACTAAATCTTTAGAAAGTATAAGTTGCTTTTCTGAGCTGGGGAAAGTAGTTGATTCTTCATCTGATTGAGTATCATATTTTACATATTTCAGAAATCTATCAACACACGTAAACTTATAATTTGGATCTAACATATCAGCCTCTAAATTTTTATTGTAGATTGATTTTTCATAACAAATAATATTGAAAAGGTGCCTGATATGCAATAAAGATGAAAAATATGATAAACATTAAGCTTATTTTAAATACTTAACCACGGATAAGTTTTTTATGTTCTCGAGTTTAAATTATATGAGGATGGATGAAGTTACTAAGTATTTGAATAGATTTAGATCAATCAATTTTTCTTATCGAGTTCTTTCACCCATTCTTTAACAAGTTGCGGAATACGATCAACTACTTCTTTCCCGAATAATGCTTCAGTTAAAAAGCCCATATGAAGCATATCACAAATCCTGCAGAGATAAGATTTACCTTGCTTCCACCAGGTATCATATGCGTCAACCATTAAGTAATGATTAATATTTTTATTAAGGAAATCCCGAGTTTCGGTAAGCTCATATCCATCCAAAAGTGTCTCATATATCCCGTCAGCAATTCTACTACCAAAAGTTGTTGTATAGTAATATTCTTTTATCTCCCATAAAGCAATAGGATTAATAACATCTGGAAAACAACCATCAATTCTACGTGATAAAATTCTTATTGGGAAATTATTTTGGGTGAATGCTGTCAATTCCATTGGAGCATAGTTACAATGATAACCCTTGGAATTTGCTTCAATAAGCATATTTATTATCCCGGTAAAAAACGCAGGAGTTCTTTTCTTTCCTGATTGTTTATTCATAGGAATTGGACATTGGGGTTTCAATTCTTTTTTTAGTTTATTAAAAAGCATTTTTGCTTCATTTTTATCCATTAAGTTTGGTTCAACAATATCATTAAGAATTTTTGCACGATGTTGAAAATACTCAATCAGTAAGTCACCAAATGGTGTGAGAATTTCATTATTAAATATTTTACTACTATCAAGCCCAAGTGATTTATAAATGATCTGTATATTTTCAAATTTTGGTATTTTTACTTTTGTTGTTCCTTTTTCAGTATAACCAATTTTCTGACCAATGAGTTTTATATTAGCCCAGAATTCAAGTGGTTGATTTAGAAATTTAATTTCAGGTTTCATTAAGTTTCATTTCCAATACGGTTATAAATTCTAATAGATTTGTATTAAGATATTTGCATATTGCCCTTAATTCAATAATATCAAGGCGTCTTTCGCCACTTTCTATTTTACTGATAAAAGACTGTGGTACTTTTAATTTTATCGCTAGATCTTGTTGACGCAATCCAGAAGCAATTCGTTGTTGATAAAGCTGTTCAAGTAGAATTTTGTGTTCTTTGCTATTTAATGTTTTTTTCATGATCGAAAACTATATCCTATAATAGTATATCCCAAATTAGGATAATGGCATTTGTTTACTTATATTTATTTTAAAGAACATAGGAAGCATGCAGCTAACTCTTGAAAACAAATATATAAGTTATTATCCTCCAAAAGCTCAACTTTTAAAGTGGATCGGAAATAAACAAAAATTTGCAGTTGAAATAACGAAATATTTTCCGACTGATTATGGAAGATATTTTGAACCTTTTCTTGGAAGTGGGGCAATATTGGCTACTATAGTACCACATAGTGGTCTTGGATCAGATACCTTCAAGCCCTTGATGGAAATTTGGATGATGTTAAAAAAGGATCCGAAAACATTAATTGGATGGTATGCTGAAAGAAGAAAACGAATAGGGAAGGAAGCGAAAGAAGAAGTTTACGAGGCTATTAAAGCATCATACAATAAGCAACCAAATGGACCGGACTTTCTTTATCTAAGCCGTGCTTGCTATGGTGGAATCGTTCGATTTAGAAAAGCAGATGGTTATATGTCGACTCCATGTGGTATCCATAATCCTATTCCCAGCGAGAGTTTTGCAAAACGTGTGACTGAATGGAGTAATAGAGTTAAAAATGTAGACTTTGCTAACTGTGATTACAAGGAAGCATTTGCACAAGCAAGATTTGATGATTTAATTTATTGCGATCCGCCATATTCTCATAGCCAATCAATTCTTTACGGTGCGCAAGATTTTAAATTAGAAGAATTGTTGACTGAGATCGAAAAGGCAAAGATAAAGGGTGTTAAAGTTGCATTGAGCATTGATGGCAAGAAAAAGTCAGGAAGTTTACTTTGTAATTTGCCAATTCCCGATGATCTTTTTCAAAACGAAATCTTTATCGATTGTGGTAGGTCAATGTTAAGAAGATTTCAACTTATTGGTCAAACCTTGGAAAGGGAGGATGTATCTGACCGTCTTCTACTTACATACTAATTTCCCAACAATAATTGTAATTATTCTAAGTTCTACACCCTATTCTCACTTAAAAAATGAACCTTTCTATAAGGGTTTTTGAACAGACTGGCACGCCGCATCTGAAAGTCAATGTAAACTACGAACGTTAAAGATAGATTAATACATGCATTCCAGAAGAAAAATAATCAAGTAACCTAAAAAATATTGTTTAGTTTTGATTCGTTATTCTTTTGCACTTCAACTATATTTGCTTTATAAAAAGCCATCGACTAATAAATATGAACACAGTAGAACTAATCCGCAAAAAACGAAATGGAGCAGCATTAAACCAGGAAGAAATCAATTTTCTTATTTCATCTTATACTTCCAATAAAATTCCCGATTATCAGTTTTCTGCCCTGCTGATGGCAATTTATTTTAAAGGAATGAACAAGGAAGAAACCGCTTCTCTTACAAAAGCCATGCTTTACAGCGGAAAGGTGATTGACTTAAATGCAATTGCAGGATTTAAAGTAGACAAGCATTCTACCGGTGGTGTTGGCGATAAGACGTCACTAATTCTTGCACCAATTGTTGCCGCAGCAGGTTTAACGGTTCCGATGATTTCCGGAAGAGGATTGGGGCACACTGGTGGCACGCTGGATAAATTGGAAGCTATCCCGGGTTTTAGTACAAATCTAAGTTTGGCAAAATATAAAGCAGTTCTAAAAAATTGCGGTGCTGTTTTAATTGGGCAAACAAAAGATATTGCTCCCGCCGATAAACTTATTTACGCATTAAGAGATGTTACCGCAACTGTTGAATCGATACCGCTAATAACAGCAAGTATAATGAGCAAAAAATTAGCAGAAGGAATTGATGGATTAGTGCTTGATGTAAAAACCGGCAGCGGTGCTTTTATGAAAGAATTGCATGATTCACAAAAACTCGCTATCTCACTGATGGAAACTGCAAAGATGTTTGGGAAAAAAGTTATAAGTTTTGTAACGGATATGAATGAGCCGCTTGGAAATTATATAGGTAATTGGCTGGAAGTTTATGAATCAATTAAAGTATTGCAGGGAGAAAATGTTAGTGATCTTCTGGAAGTTACATTAAATCTTTCCGGTGCAATGATCTGTTTAAGCGGTAAAGCACAGTTTCTTGATGAAGGAATAGAAATTTCCAGGGAGATGATTAAAAGTGGTAAAGCGTTTGATAAATTTGTTAAGATTGTAGAACTACAAGGTGGCGATGTAAACCTGGTTAATAATCCAGAAGAATATCCTAAGTCAAAAATCATTGAAAAAGTTTTATCAAAAGAAGATGGCTATTTCTCCAAGATTGATAATTACCAGCTCGGAATGATTTCCCTTGAGCTTGGCGCTGGAAGGTTAACAAAAGAAGATAAGATCGATCCCAAAGCCGGTATAATCTTTAATTTAAAAATTGGTGATAAAGTAAAACCCGGCGATGTTATTGCTGAATTACATACCGATAAGGAAAGAGTTGTTAATGAACTAAAGAAAAGATTATATTCAATCATTTCTTTTTCAGATGAAAAACCGGAGAAACACAATCTTATTCATGATGTGATAGTTTGATTCCTTTCTATGGAATTATATTTTGCAAATTAGAAAAGGATTTTTACAAACTAAATCAATTAAAACTAAATTGCGTTTTTATTTTTCAATGTGAAATTAAAATTAACGGTAAATAGATTAGGAGAAATAAAGATGGTGTTTATAATTTCATTATTAGCTGCTGTTGTTGCCTTTTTGGTTTATCTAAACGCAAAAAAACGACTTAGTAACTCGGAAGCAACTTTTGCAAAAATCGGAAGCATCGTAGCAATATTTATTGCATTTATTCAGTTGTTCACTGTTATCCCGGCGGGTTCGGTTGGTGTAGTTGATTTTCTTGGAACTGTTAGCGATAATACGCTTAAAGCAGGTGTAAATATTGTAAATCCACTTGCCAATATTGTTAAGTTTACAATCAAAACTCAGGAACTGAAAGAAACAATGAACGTCCCATCCAAAGAAGGTATGAACGTTCAGCTTGAAATTAGTTTGCTTTATCACCTTAATCCGGATAATGCTTCGCGCATTTATAAAACTGTTGGAGAAAATTATAACGACATAATTTTAATTCCACAGTTTCGTTCTGTTGTAAGAGGCATTACCGCACGCTATGAGGCGAAAGCTTTATATACGGCTGAAAGAGATTTGATTGGCAAAGAAATGGAAAAAGAATTATCTAGGTTGGTGGAACCGAGAGGAATTACAATTGAGTCAGCACCTTTACGTCAGGTAATATTGCCTGCGGGACTAACAGCTTCGATTGAAGAAAAATTAAAAGCAGAACAGGAAAGCCAGCGAATGGAATTTATTTTAAAGAAAGAATCTCAGGAAGCTGATCGAAAGAGAATTGAAGCAAAAGGTATTGCAGATTTTCAGGATATTGTTTCTAAAGGAATTAGCGAACAGCTGCTTAAATGGAAAGGAATTGAAGCGACAGAAAAACTTGCAAATTCTCCCAATTCCAAAATCGTTGTTATAGGATCCGGAAAGAGTGGGCTGCCGTTGATTTTAGGAAACAATTAATTTTTAAAATTGGACAAGTGCCGTAGGCATCACTTCGTGAGAATCTTGAAGGCTGAATCATTCTTTTGAAGTTCAGCATTTCTTGTTTGAGATTCATTAATCAAGAATAAATATTTAATATAATTATGATATCACCAACGCAAATAAAACTTAATGGAATAGAGTCAATTACCATCACTTGGGGAAATGGAAAAGTTCATTCGTTTCCATTAAAATTTTTACGTGATGAATCACCAGATGCCGGCAATAAAGGCGAAACAATCTTATGGAAACAATATGAACCATTAAAAAAGGGACCCGATTTACCCGGTAAATATGAAGTTGCAAAACTTGACTTGGTTGGCGAGTACGCAGTTAACATCAAATGGAAAGACGGATACGATTACGGAATTTATTCCTGGGATCTGCTTTATCGCTGGGGAGAATATTTAAACGTGAAGAGTAACCTGCATGAGGATTTTGAACACGAAGATTGAATTCAGTAATAATTTGAATAACGAAGTAGAATAAAAAACACCGAACGATGAAGTCTTTACTTCACAATTCGGTGTTCCTTTTTTGCTTTTAGAAGTTCGGTTATGATGTTGCTAAAAGTTTCTTAATCTCTTTATTATAAATAGCTTTCTCAGTTAATCCGATATAAGATTTAACAACTTTTCCATCTTTATTAATTATAAATGATGTTGGAATGGATTCAATCCCGCCATAATTCTGGATAATATCCATATTATAATAAACAACCGGATAGTTTATTTTAAATTCCTTTATAAAAGGAAGAACATTAGCAATTGTGTTATCCTGATCTAAAGAAACACCGATAATTTCTAATCCTTTATTTTTATATTCATTCTTCAAAGCAACTAAGTCGGGAATGCCTCTTCTACATGGGGCGCACCAGGTTGCCCAAAAATCGAGTAGAATAACTTTGCCTTTGAAATCAGAAAGTTTAAGTTTCTTTCCATCGCATGTTTTAAGCTCAAAATCCGGAGCCATCTTTCCTTCAAAAGGATTTGCTACGGATTGAGTTGCCGGGTTATAGTTGGGCGGATATGGTCCTTGTTCCGGTTCGCTTTGAGAATTGTTTACTATAAAGAAAACCAATATTACTGCAATGAATCCTACTGTATAAATAAGGTTTTTATAACGTGGATCTATTAACGGTTTTTTTTCAACCTTTTGTGTCCCGATTTTTCTTTCTTTTGGTTTTGCGTTCTTTGGGTTCATTAATTTTTCCTTTCTCTTTTCAATTATTTGCTTGTTAAAATAAAGAATTTTTATAACGAATTAAACTCAGTAAAGCAGGTAGAATTGAATACAATAAATGTCGTTGTTCAATTAATAGTTTATTCTTTCTTTAACTGGTTTAATTCCTTCACAAACTTGTTAATCTTTTCATCATCAAAGCCCTTTTCTTTTGCGGAATCTTCCAGTGTTCCCCAAGCTGGTTCACCGCATCGCAGGCAGCGTATCCCATGTTCCATCAAATAAGTTACTGCTTCTGGTAAAATCTCTATAAGATCTTCTATAAGAATATTTTTATTTATTTGAATTGTTTCCATCGGTGTCATTTTTTTTCTTTCCTGGTAGAGCGAATATCAAACCAACCGCAGCGCCATAAAATGTTGAATAGTAGGGATTGCTTTTTATTGGACAGGAGCCGGATTTGCATCCGATAAAATAGTAATAAGCAAATCCAAGTGATGCTCCACCTAAAATGGGTAAAAATCTTTTTGCAAAATATTTTATTTTATCATTTAGAAACAATTTTTATCCTCTTTGTAGAATAAGATGGTGCTATTTATTAAAAGATTCATCATCTATGCTTATCTTTCTTTAACTTTTATACACCAGCCAACAAATTCTATGGGATGAAATAAATATCAATATAAAAGCACAGTTGAATAATTTATTCGAAGAATCCCGGTTAGTCTATTGTAGTTCTATTTTTTCTTTCCCCATTCCAATACTTCTATTTTCACTTCAGCCAATCCAGATTTGAGCATATCCAATTCTTTTGCTGCTCCGTAAGAAAGATCAATCATTCGGTTATTTCTTGCTGGCATTCTATCATTTATTATTAAAACAATCGATTTATAATTCTTCAAATTAGTTATCCGCACTTTGGTTCCAAGCGGATAGGTTTTATGAGATGCTGATAAATCAAACATATTGTACATTTCACCACTGGCTGTTTTCTTACCATTAAATTTTTTACCATAATAAGAAGCTGTACCTGTGGTTGTTTTGGATGGCGTAATAAAATCTGATCGTTTATGCAATTGATGTTTAGATTGCCATTCCGATTTTTCATTAGAAAATCGTGTAGAAGAACTACAGGAAATAAACAGGAAACCAAATAATAAGATAATATTGTAAAAATGTGATTTCATTTTAAAAGAATTTTTGTCAATATAAAGCAAAATTTTGTAAGAAGAAATCAAGTGGAATTTTCCATCGCTCCTGGTTTAATAATTTTTAACGGCTCGATTTTGATTGCGGCAATAATTAACTTTACCAGCAAATTTGTGAAAAGTTAAAAAGAGAATTAAATGAATGATGAATTGTTTATAAACTACCTTGGTCCGAAAGCCGAGAACTTAAATCTGTTAAAGAAGTTGGTAAACCGGGTTTTAGACCACCAAGCCGAGTGGAGGAAATCCTTTTTCCCTACCGATCCAGAAATTTATCCAAAAGAAATTTTAGAAAATTCAAAATTAGAAGAAGAACTGGAAAAATTTTTGTTAAGGAGCGATGGAAATTTACCATACTTTCACCCACGGTATATTGCACAGATGGTTAAGGATCCTTCTTTGCCAACAATACTTGGATATTTATCTTTTATGTTGTCTAATCCTAATAATCATGCTTATGAAGGTGGACCAGTTACAACAGAAATGGAAATGGAAGTTGTTGAGTTACTTTTAAAATTTATTGGATTTGAAAATGGATGGGGACATTTAACAAGTGGCGGTTCATTAGCAAATTTAGAAGCTCTTTGGGTGGCAAGAGATTTTTACCCCGAAGGCGCAGTTTATTTTTCGGAAGTATCCCACTATTCCTGGAAGAGGATTTGCAAGATTCTTAGGATAAACAATTTTGAGGAAGTTCCTGTTGATAAAAATTTCAGAATGGATTTAAATGTTCTTGAAGAAAAGCTTAAAAATAATCCGGCAATGTTTGTAATGGCAAATCTTGGTTCAACAGGAACTGGCAGCGTTGATGATATTGAATCAATACTTGAGTTAAAAAATAAATATAATTTTCATCTTCACATTGATGCGGCATACGGAGGATTTGTTAGATCGGTAATTCTTGATGAAGACTTCAAACAAGTATCTTTTTCTGATACAATGAATTTAAGTGAATTTGTTTACCGGCAGTTATTAAATATGAGTAAAGCAGATTCAATTACAATAGATCCACACAAGCACGGATTAATATCATATGGTGCAGGTGCAGTAATGTACAGGGATGAAAAGTTAAGAGCGGTTGTTCTAAATACAGCACCTTACACTTACCATAAGTTAGATAAACCCAACATTGGGATGTTCAGCCTCGAAGGATCACGCCCCGGGGCAATGGCGGCTGCCTGCTATTTAACTTACAAGGTTTTACCACCGAATAGAACCGGGATAGGAAAACTAATAAATTATTCCTTATCCGCCTCAAAAAAGTTCTATAGATTGTTGTCAGAAAGTAAATCGTTAAGAAATCTTAATTATCCGGACTTAGACATTAATTGTTTTTATAAGGAATCTGTTAACAGAAATATTTCTGAAGCGAACAAACTTACTCTTAAACTATATGATAAACTTTCTGTAGAATCAGCCAGTCCGCCATTTATTATTTCAAAATTTGTAACATCTGCACCGCTAGCCAAAATAGTTTTACCAACGCATTCCAACGAGAAGCAGGAAGACTTTACATCGCTAAGAACAGTTTTTATAAAGCACTGGAACAGCTTAAATAATTTCTATTACGTAGAAGAGCTGATTAAAGAACTGGAAAAAAACTAACAAACCTTCTTTCTTCTTAAAACTTTTTAGAAACAACGGTGAAAAGAATAAAGTTTTTACTTGACTCTGAAATATAATTTTTGTATTTCCGTAACAGGAATTCCAGAATTATTCATATTGGGAAAAATTATTACGATGGCAGATGAACGACTTATAGAAATTTTTTGTGATTTAATAAAGATTGAAGCCTTATCAGGCTCGGAAAAACCGGTAACTGATTTCATAGTTTCATTTTTACGGAGACTCAAACTAAATCCAATTATTGATAATTCAGCAGTATTATCTGGTGGTAACTCTGGAAACCTTTTGTGCAAACTAGGTAACGGTGGTAACTTTGCTTTAATTTCGCATATGGATACCGCTCGTTCAACCTTAAATGTAAAACCGCAAATTGGAAATGGAAAAATCACATCGGATGGTACCACCGTTCTTGGGGTTGATAATAGAGCTGGCATTGCTGCTATCCTTTATGCAATTGAAAGAGGAATAAAAAATAAAATTCCCTTAAAAGATTTTACAATTGCTTTCACCACACAAGAAGAAACAACTCTGGCAGGCTCAAGAAATATTTTATTCGAAGACACTATACAAATGGGATTTGTTTTCGATTCTCACATGCGTCCGGGAAATTTTATTTGCGAGTCTTGCGGTGCTGCCGGGTTTAAATTAAAAATCATTGGTAAAGCTGCGCACTCCGGTATTGCACCGGAGAAAGGGATTGACTCAATAAAGATTACAAGCAATGCAATTTCTGAACTTGAGTTTGGCAGGATAGATAAAGATACTACTGCAAACATAGGAATTATTAAAGGAGGTACTGCTGTTAACGTAGTGCCCGAATTAACAGAAATTGAAGGTGAAGTTCGCTCGATGATTCCGGATAAAATAATTAATAAGCTTGAAGAAATAAAAAGAAAATTCGAAAACAAAGCAGATGAAGTTGGTGGTAAAATCGATTTTAAATATTGGTGGGATTTCAAGCCTTACCGGATTAATCCTGAAAGCGATATTTTCCGGAAGATTTCGGAAACTATTTCTAAAGTTGGATTGGAACCAAAGCCACAAATTTCCTGGGGTGGCAGCGATGCAAATTCCTTAAATGAGAAAAGTATTGCGTGTGTTAATCTTGGTATTGGTGCAGAAAATCCACACTCAAATGACGAATTTATTTTATTAGAAGACTTACAAAAATCATCTGAAATAGCTTTAGAGTTAATGAAAAAATGAAAAACCTAAAAACACTTTTCACTGTAATATTTCTTTTTATTATTGCTCTAAGTTCTTTTGCCCAGGAGAAAGGACATCTGGTAATTATTGGCGGCGGCAACAGGGATGAATATTTAATGCGAAAGTTCATTGAACTTGCTGGAGGAAATGATGCCGGAGTTGTAATTTTCCCGATGGCAAGCTCGGAACCGGTTGAGACTGCGTTATATCAATTAAAAGAGTTAAAGAGTTATGGCTGTTCAAATATCAGTTTTATTAATTGCAATAAGCAAAATGCAGATGCTGATAGCAACCTAAAAAAATTGGATAATGTAAAAGGAGTATTTTTTTCCGGTGGTGATCAGGCAAATCTGACCGCGGCGCTACTTGGTACAAAAATACTCGATAAGATAAAAAAGATTTATAATGAAGGTGGAGTAATAGGCGGAACAAGCGCCGGTGCGGCAATTATGAGCAAAGTAATGATTACCGGTGATGAGTTGATCAACAAAGATACTTCAAACATTTTTAAAATGATTAAGAAGGGTAATGTTAAAGTAACCGAAGGTTTTGGCTTTTTTAAAAATGTTATTGTAGACCAACATTTTATAACGCGAAAGAGACTCAACCGGTTAATTACAGTTGTATTAGAAAATCCCAATTTGCTTGGAATAGGAATAGATGAATCTACAGCTGTTATTGTTAATCCGGACAATACTTTTGATGTGCTTGGTGAAAATACTGTAATGGTTTATGATGCAACTGAAGCAAATAAAATTACTACCGATAAAAACGGAAATCTTTCAGCTTCAGAAATAAAAATGCATCTTCTAAAATCTGGTGATCGATTTAATTTAAAAACTAAAAGTGTTATTTCGGAAAATTAATGAAAAAGAATTTCAGCTTTAACACACTTGTAATGATTTATGCTATTGTTGTGTTAGTTGCTATTATGACGTGGGTAATTCCCGGTGGTGAATATAAAAGAGAAATTAAAGATAACCGGAATATTGTTGTTCCTAATTCCTTTACCTATATCCAGAGTGAACCGCAGGGATTGGGCGCTGTATTACAGGCACCAATAAAAGGATTTGTCAGCGCTTCGGAAATTATAGTATTTCTTTTTGTAATCGGCGGTTCGTTCATGATAATTCAAAGAACAGGAGCCGTTACTTCAGCATTACAACGGGTGGCTGAAACTTTGGCTGATAAACCACATCTTCAAAAATATTTTATTCCAGCAACGATGGTTTTATTTTCTATCGGTGGTTCAACATTCGGAATGTGCGAAGAAACGATGCCTTTTGTTTTAATTTTCATTCCACTTGCACTCTCGCTTGGTTACGATTCGATTGTTGGTACCGCAATTCCATTTCTTGGTGCTGCCGCGGGATTTGCCGGTGCAACATTAAATCCATTTACTTTAGGAATTGCTTTAAAAATTTCTGAACTTCCTTACGATACAGCACTTTGGTACCGGATTATTATCTGGATAATAAGTACAACATCTATGATAACATTTGTTATGATCTATGCTTCTAAGATTAAAAAGAAACCTGAGAAAAGTTTAGTTTACGAAATTGATAAACAAAGAAAACACTCTTTTCATCTGGATAACAATTCAAAAACAGAATTTACAAAATCGCAAAAGTATGTACTACTTGCATTTGCTGCTGCCCTGGTTGTTATGGTGATAGGAATATTGGAATACAATTGGTTCATTGTAGAAATTGCCGCATTATTTTTTGCGCTTGGAATTATTGCAGGATTAATTGGCAAACTGAAATTGAACGAGATTACAGAAAGCTTCAAAGAGGGAGCTAAAGATATGGTCGGTGTGGCATTGATTATTGCCTGCGCACGTGCAATGCTTGTGGTAGCAACAGATGCAAAGATAATAGATACGATGTTGTTCGGAATGGCAAATGTCATTTCAAATTTTCACCCGGTTGTTGCGGCGCAATCTATGTTTGTTACGCAGGGAATTATAAATTTCTTTGTTCATTCCGGTTCCGGTCAGGCGGCTTTAACCATGCCGGTAATGTCTCCGCTTGCAGATGTACTTGGAATTCCACGATTTGTTGCTGTGCTTGCCTTTCAATTTGGTGAAGGATGGATAAATCCAATTTTACCTACATCCGGTGTTACAATGGGTGTTTTAGGATTAGCTGGTATTTCTTGGGATAAATGGTTTAAATGGATGTTACCGATTCAAATATTTTTTTTAATTCTTGCCTTGTTATTAATTATTCCACCGTTTTTCTTTAGATATTAGATTTTGTTCAATAAAATAAATTGGAGGTAAAATGAAAAAGTTGGTACAGAAAGCATTATTAACCATGCTCGTTCTTCTTTTCGTTTCTTCGTATTCTTTCCCCCAGGTAGAATTTGAAACCGGAAAAATTGCTGTTCAGGTAAATGAATATGGGCGACTTAGAGTGCATTTCCCTGCTATTGATAATCTTCGTCAGATTGATCGCTCATCTTGGTTGATAGGTGTTGCGGCGGATAAAGTCTTTGATTACAAGAACGACGCTGAAGCACACGATTCCTCTAAAGTTATAACTTTACCAAAGCTAAGCGACTATGAAATATATGGATCGTACGATAATACATATTCTGGTGCACCACCGGACTTTCTTGAAAAAATGTATGTTTATGGCTGGAATAATGAAGCGTTTCTTTTAGTAAAGATGACAGCTATTAACCAGGAAGCAACAACTCAAAGATCTATTATTGGATTAGAGTTCATCGCCCAAATTGATGGCGTTTATGGAAACGAAACACTTAATTTTTTAAATTCAAAAAACATTGCCGAAGTTTTTAATACTAAATATGTTGGCTTCAAATTCCTTAAACCAGAAGTAGTTTCATTTAGAGCGGTTGATTGGTACGATGGATATGAGCTGGGAGATACTGCAATATTTTCCTGGTTAACATATACCAAAAAAGACACTTCTTTTTCTACTGGCGGAGATGGTGGAATTGGAATTATGGCAACAGCACCAGTTGATATTTTAAGCGGTGACTCTGCTACAGTTTATTTAGCCATTACAGCCGGAGAAACCAGAGCCGAGATGGAAACCGCAATGACGGCAGCAGAAAATAAATTTGCAACACTTACAAGCGTTTCTAAAGATGATTCTAAAATGCCAACAGGTTTTTCTTTAAAACAGAATTATCCTAATCCATTTAATCCGAGCACAAAAATTTCTTTCAGTTTGCCTGTAAGTCAAAATGTAGTTCTTAAAATATTCAATTCGCTTGGGCAGGAAATTTCAACTTTGATTAATTCCGAATTTGATGCCGGGAATTATACTTATAATTTTACTGCTGATAACCTTACAAGTGGAATTTATTTTTACACCTTGAATGCCGGCAGCTTTTCATCAAGTAAAAAGATGCTGCTGGTTAAATGAAAATACTTAATTATGATTAAAAATGTTTTCGGTAGAATCAACCTCGTTTATGTGGTTTGATTTATAATTCAAAACGCAGAGATGAAAGCACCCCATCTCTGCAATATTAAAGTTGGTTATGGTACGATATAAACATATAAAAGAAAGAATACAGCTTCATTACGAAAGTCTCTCGGCTAATCATAAGCACATTGCCAACTTCTTTATTGAAAATTTCGATAAGATTCCTTTCTTAACAATTCATGATGTAGCGAAGGCTACCAATACCAGTGTAGCATCAATTATTAGATTTACGCAACGGGTTGGTTTTTCAGGTTACACAGAGCTTCAACGCGAAATTGCAACAACGCTGCAAAACCATCTTCAGAAAAAAGAAATTTTTCCGTTACTGGATAAAGGTAAATTCAATGAAGATGTTTTAACCGAAGTCGCAAATCAGGATATTTCTAATATAAACGAAACACTTGCGTTAAATGAAAGAGAAAATTTTCATAAAGCGGTTGAACTGATACTTTCCTCTAACAGAGTTTACACATTTGGATTGGGGATATCATATTTACTTTCAGAAATTCTTGCATACCAACTTAACCAGGTTGCTGTTGATGCTCGTGCTTTTGTTTTTGATTCGGCAAATTTTCTGGAACAGATTTTATTTCTTGATAAGAAAGATCTGATCATTGCACTATCATTCCCCCCTTACTCTAAAGAAACAATTGAAGCTGCAAAGTTTGCTGCTGAAAGAAAGATTAAAGTTATGGCAATTACAAACCGGCATTCTTCACCTATCACTTTTTATTCAAATGTTAACCTGGTAGTTAAAAGCGAGAATATGTTATTCACAAATTCATTTGCTGCTATTTCCGTTATGATAAATGCTATTGCAACAGAATGCGCCGTTAAGAACAAACTCAAAGCTAAAAAGATGTTGAAGGAGATGAATAAGATTCAGGAAATTCAGAGCAATACAATTGATTAATGTTTTCAAGTACTTCGGAAATTTATCCGAGGCAGTAGTTAAAATAAAAAATTTAATTTGTTCCTGGAGATTGTAAATGAAAAGAATTTTATTTCTTTTAATCAGTATTCCATACATAGTCTTTGCCGGAACTACGGGCAAGGTAATCGGTATAATTACGGATGAAGCTACCGGCGAACCTCTCGTTGGTGCAAACATAATTCTTGAGGGTACAAATTTGGGTGCATCCACAGACTTAAATGGAAACTATGTTGTACTGAATGTTCCGCCTGGTTCTTACAATATAAAAGTCAGCTCGATTGGTTATGGTTCTGTTGTTACACAAAACGTAAAAATTGTAGTAGACCAAACAACAAATCTTTCCGTTTCACTAAAATCTACCGCACTTGAAGTTGCTGAAGTTATTGTAACCGCAAAAACCCCATTGATTCAAAAAGATATTACCAGCACAGTTTCTGTAATGACCCGCGATGAAATAGAATCTTTACCAGTAGCCAGTTTTACTGAATTACTTTCAATGCAGGCAGGGGTTGTTGGAAGCGGCAGCAATCTTCATATCAGAGGCGGAAGATCGAATGAAGTTGCTTATATGGTTGATGGAATGTATGTGCAGGATCCTTTGCTTGGCGGATTAGCAACTCAAATAAATAATGATGCAATTCAAGAGATGAGTCTTTTAAGCGGAACGTTTAACGCCGAGTATGGAAACGCTCTTAGCGGTGTTGTTAATATTGTAACCCGCGAAGGCAGCGACAAGTTTTTTGGTAAGATTGAAATACGATCCAGCGAATTTGGAGTTAAAGAATATTCTAAACTTCATGAATTAAGAATCAATGGTTCATTCGGTGGACCACTCTTTAGTAAAGATATAAAATTTTTCATTTCGGGTGAACAGAACAAACAGGGAAGTTATCTGCCGTTTGGTTATAATAAAGATATAACCATGGTTGGGAAACTTTCATTCACCTTTATTCCATCTGTTAAAATAACTTTATCCAACCGCGGCAGCGTGGGCAGAAGTCAGGAATATTCTCACGACTATAAATACATTCCGGAGAGATGGTCTAAAAACGAAACTGATAGTTACCAGGGAATGCTTACACTTACTCATACAATTGCCAGCAATTTCTTCTATGATCTGCGGGTATCATATTTTAACCAGGGATATTACCGCGGATTCGATCACGATACCTCCAACTATATTCCAGAAACAGATTTTGAATATATAGAAACATTTGAGGATGGAAGACCACACAGGGATTTTTATTCGAAAGCTAATTCATCAAGTATAACAGACAGCCGCACTGTAACTATTGATTCTAAACTCGATCTTACCTGGCAGCTTGGTAGCATTAACGAAATTAAAGCTGGACTGCAATACAAGAAGCATAGGTTAAGTCTTTATAACATTGATGGTGTAAGACGACCTTTACGCCTTCAGTATATCGATAATTATTTTACCGATAAACCATTCGAAGCCGCAGGTTATATTCAGGATAAAATTGAGCTTTCTTATTTGATAATAAATCTTGGACTACGTTACGATTATATGAATTCGAATGTAAGTTTCCGGCAAAACCCGCTCGATCCAAATTCATTATTAAAAGTAAAATCGCGCTCTCAGATAAGTCCGCGCATTGGAATTGCTCATCCAATTTCGGATAGAACCAAACTTCATTTTTCATACGGCTATTTTTTCCAGAACCCAAATTACAACCGCCTGTTTGAAAATAAAGAATATAAAATAAGTGTTCGCGAACCAATTTTTGGTACGCCAAATTTAGACGCCGAAAGAACCGTTTCTTATGAGGTCGGAATTTCGCATCAGTTCTCTGAAAGAATTGCTATGAGTCTGGTTGCACACTACAGAGATATTACCGGCTTAATCGGTACTACATATCTTTTCCCTTATGTTGAAGGAAGATACATTGGCTACACACTTTATGTGAATGAGGATTATGCTAACTCGAAAGGTTTTGAGCTTAACTTAGATATTCGTCCGGATAAATATTTTTCTGGAGGATTGACTTACACTTACTCGGTTGCAAAAGGAAGTGCGTCCTCCGAGACGGAACAATATCCAGGCACATCGGAATCAACGCTGCTTTATTATTTAGATTTTGATAAAACACATGTGGTTAATGCATCTGCAACATTTACTATTCCGGCAGAGGAAGGTCCAATTGTTTTTGGTAAGCCGATATTTGAGGATATGGATTTAAGTGTGATTTTTAGAGCTGGCTCCGGTTATCCTTATACGCCTTCTGGCAGAGATGTTGGATTTGTAGTGCGGAATTCTTTACGTATGCCGGCTACTTATTCTATTGATCTTGAAATTGGCAAAGAAATAATTTTACCCGGTAATTTGAAGTTGAGAGTTTTTGCCGAGATCTTAAATCTTACTAATCACCAAAATGTACTTTATGTTTATACCGATACAGGAGATCCGGAATATACCTTGGTTGGCGCCCGATCTATAGAATATCAGCGCGATCCATCCAACTATGGACCGCCGCGAAGTATACGACTTGGTATGGGGATGAGGTTCTAGGAATTTGAAGTAGTATGATGAAAGAGTGAACAAAGAATGTAGAATGTAGAATGTAGAATGTAGAGTGTAGAGTGAAGAATGAAAAATGAAGAACCGAAGTTCATTCTTGTGAAGTATATGAAAGGATTAGACATTTGAAATAAATTTAAGATGATAAAAAAATTATGAGCATAGAAATGAAGAAATCTTTTTTAATCTTATTATTCATTTTAGCAATTACTGTTTGCTATTTTCCGCAGGATGGGGTTAAGGAAATAGCCAAGGAAAAGAAAGATGGTTACCTGGAAAAAGTAACGGATATAAGCGACCGTGCTGGTGGAGCGCACAATGCAAGCAACATTGGATTATATTTTGAGAACCGTGGAAAACTTTATCCGCGCAGAATAACCCAGGGTCCTTCCGGTGAATTTCCGATTAACAGCGGGATGCATTACATATACCGCATCAATCCGATGGTTGGTGTACCAGGTAATGTTATCCAGGGGAGATATACAACAAATGAAGAATGGGAAGCAGTTGGCGGATATATTAACAAACAAATTTCTCAGATTGCAATAAGCGATAATCCTAAAACATGGCCTCCATCAGGTTGGCCAATAAAGGATAAAGATGGCAAACCTATCATCAAATCGGATCAGGATAGTTATTGTGTTTACAGCGACAGTAATAATTCAAGAAAAGTATTGGGAATTGTTGTTGCGCAGACTGGATATACTTACGGTGTTGGCTTTGCTAAAAATCTAATCTTCTACAAATTTGAAGTTATAAACAAAGGGAAAGAAAATCTTGATAGTGTTTACTTTAACTATTACACAGATATTGATGTTGGAAATGTCAGCGGCGGAGTTCCGGAATATTCAGATGACAAAATCGGTTTCGATAAATCAAGAAACTTTCTTTATTTCTTTGATGATGGAATTTCTGCTGAATGGCCCGGTGGTAAAACTGGTTACATGGGGGTTGCATTCCTAAAAACGCCAACTGTAAATGGAAAAGAACTTGGTGTTACCGATATGCACTACAATCTTTACGATGATGACACAGATATAGATTCAGTTCAATATGGAATTATGGCAAGCACACAAAGTTTATATAATTCAAGTTACCGCTCTAAGTTTTTTCATCTTGGTTCAGCGCAGGATATTCATTTTGATGATCCTTCAGTAATTCCGGTAAAGGGATTAGACATTGCGGCTAATGTTGCTTCCGGTCCGTACTTACTGAATGTTGGAGACACTTTGGTTTTTTACACTGTAATTGCCGCCGGCTGGGATTACAATGAAATATCAAAATATGTAGATCAGGCGTTTAATATTTTTAAATTTGATTTTGAAATAAGCAAACCGCCAGTAACTCCAAAGCTTAGCGCATTTGCCGGTGATGGAAGAGTTACTCTTTACTGGGACGATAAGGCAGAATATTCTAAAGATAAATTTTCTGGGCAATATGATTTTGAGGGCTACCGGTTGTATAGAAGTTTGGATAAAGGTGTAAACTGGGAGTTGCTAAAAGATTACGATGTTGCAGACAAAATTGGTTTTGATGCCGGCATTCAATATAGCTATATGGATACAACCGCCGAAAACGGATTTGAATACTGGTATAGTATAACTGCATACGATCGCGGCGATTCTTCGGTTGCAAGTCTTGAATCACCAAAAGGAAATACAACTGATGCAATCAATATTGCTTCGGTAATTCCGACTTCTTCTGCATTGGGTAGAACTCCGGTTTCCACTGGACAGGTAGAACAATCTGGAAAAGGAACTTCAAATTATATTTTTGAAACCCAGCCTGCTGATAATGATTCGCTGAAAGATAATGAATATAAGTTTGGCTTTACTTATTCGCAGCGCCAGGAAAAAGGTGAAAAGAAAATTACCGCCAGGATGATTGTGAATGATTCATCTAAAACAGTTATTAACACATATGGAATTGAGTTCATCAATAAAAGCTCATTTCATCTAATAGATTACTCAACAGGAGAAAACATAAGTCCGGATCCACATAGTTATAAAAGCGGGTCTTCATATACAATTATTTCCGGAACGGGCGGTAAGCGTCCGGTAGAAATGAAACTTTTTGGTCCGCCTGCAAATGCGCCGGCAGATTCCTTACCCAAAGCCGGTGATCTTTTTAAAGTTGCTTTTTCAATTTACGGGATAAGGAATAATGTTGATACTGTAATTTCCCCAAGACCATTTTCCATTAAACAATTGCAATCAACTAAAGATGGAGTAATTTTTAAAGTGATTCCTCCGGAAGTAATCAAAAGTGTTTCAAGAGTTGGCGGAACAGATAAATTTGATATTTTATTTTCTGTAGCAGATTCTACTACCTTGCAGAATGAAACATACCTTGTTTCTGTTGATAAAATCGGAGTTGATAATGAAGGGAAGAATTATATAAGTCTGCTGATCAGAAAATCAAATCAGGATACATTAAAACGATTTGATAAAGTTTATACCGGTGATTACTTTGTGTTTAATGGGCTGCAAGGCAAGGTTGATTTCCCGGCAAACACTCCACCATCACCAGGAAACATATTTTCTGTTCAATCAATTGTGCCCAAATTACCAACGCTGCAGGATGCATTTAAATTTAAGGTGATCGGTTCATCAATTAACAACAATGCAATCGTTCAAAATATTTCAAATATAAAAGTGGTTCCCAATCCTTACGTTGTTTCTTCTTTATATGAACCTGAATATGGAGAATTAAGAAGAGAACCACTGCGCCAACTTCAGTTTATTAATCTGCCCAACGAGTGTACTATTCACATTTTTACAATCGACGCAGATTTGGTAAAGACAATAAATCATAACTCAATAAATGGAACAGAGAACTGGGATTTGCGCACGGAAGGTGGAAGAGAAATAGCCCCTGGAATTTATGTTTACTTAGTTAAAACAAAAGACACGGAATACTTAAGCCGGTTTGCAGTGATAAAGTAACCGGGCTTTATACAATCCATACTTTTCGCTTTGAAAAGGAAAGGACAAATTAGTGGATCAAGATAATTAGCATGAGAAAGAAATTTATTTGGGAATTTTAAGATGAAGAATTATACAACCATAATATTAATTCTTTTTATTTCAACTGTCGGCTTTGCACAAAATCCAAATCTCGGAACATCGGGAGCACAGTTTCTACAAATACCTGTGGGTGCAAAAGCCACCGCACTTGGTGGCGCTTACATCGGTTTAGCTGATGATGCATCCGCAGTTTTTTGGAACCCAGCTGGTATAGCAAAGATAACCGGTAGTGCTGCACATTTTTCATATCAACGCTGGTTCAATATGTTTGATTTTAATGCGGTTTCCTTTGTTCATAACCTGGAAGATGTTGGAACATTAGCTGCAAGTCTTGTTGTGTTCAGTATGGATAAAATGGAAGTAACGGATGAACTAAATCCCAATGGTACCGGAAGATTTTTTGATGCGCAGGACATGGCGATTGGATTAACTTACGCACGCAAATTAACTGATCGTTTTTCTGTAGGTGTTTCTGCAAAGTATATTTACCAAAGGATATGGAATGAAACTGCAGAGGGGATTGCTTTCGATGTTGGTACACAATACCGTCTCGATTTTCAAAACCTGACAATTGCTATGAGTATGACAAACTTTGGTCCTGAAATGCAATTTGATGGACCAGATTTAAATATTACTTATGATAAAAGTAGTGGTGTTCCATTAAACCGGTTAACTCCAGCAAGACTTGTTACCGATACTTATCCGCTTCCTTTAAATTTTGAAGTTGGAATTGGAATGGATGTTTTTACAACCGAATTTGTTAAAGCCCGGTTGGGCATTGATGCGGTTCATCCAAATGATAATAAAGAACGGGTGCATGTTGGTGCAGAGTTTTCCTTTTTTGATCGCTTGTTTATCAGAGGCGGATATAAATATAATTATGACGATGAAGATTTTGCATTTGGCGCCGGTACCAATCTTCCTTTTGGTGGTACCAGGATTAGCTTTGACTATGGTTACTCACTTTATGATTTGCTGCCGGATGTTCACAGAATATCTCTCGGCATAGAATTTTAGTTTTTTGTCAATTTGGATAATCAAATTATAAATAATGCACTCCGCTTGCCAAAGAAAATAAATTCGTTGTTCGGAGTTTTTTCAAAAATTTCTAAGACCACAAAATATTTTATTTTTCTTCTTTGTTTAAGTCAGTCAAATTTTCCACAGGGTTACATTTGTGCTGTGGGCGGAGGTTCAGAAGATTATAATGATTGGAGCGACAAACCGTATGGCTGGATAGTTGAAAAGTCGGATAGCGGAAAAATAATTATCCTTGGTGTTGATGATGCAACAACCTGGCTGCCAGATTACTTCAAATTTCTTGGTGCTAAAGAAGTTTACAACAAGAAAATCTCTTCCCGCACTTCGGCAGATTTACAATCCACTTATGATGAACTAATTACTGCAAAAGCAATCTTCCTGCGCGGCGGAGATCAATATGATTACGTCCGCTTATGGAAAGGAACAAAAACAGAAACCGCAATAAAATATGTTTTTCAAAACGGAGGAGTAATTGCAGGAACCAGCGCAGGAGCCGCAGTACTTGGCGATTTTGGATTTTCCGCAAAATATGGCTCAGTCGATTCTAAAGAATGTTTGGCTAATCCTTTCAGCAGTAAAATTGATCTGGAAGATAACTTCATCGATTTGGTTCCCAATGTACTTTTTGATACGCACTTTATAGAGCGCGGAAGATTTGGAAGATTAATTGCATTCCTCATCAACCTGCACCAAAAGCAAAGAGATGTTTTGGGGATTGGAGTTGATGATATGACAGCTTTCTGTATCGATAAAAATGGAATTGGTGAGGTAATGGGAAGCGGAGCGGTTTCTATTTTTCAAATTGATGAAGCAACCCGTTTTAGCGGTAACACTGTAAACAATCTAAAGTCCCACCAGCTTGTTGAAGGATGGAGTTATGATTTAAAGAAAATGGAAGTTGAAGAAATTCCTCCTTCAGCAAAAGCGGTTGATTCATCCAGGGCAATACAATTGCCCAAGCAAATAATGTGGTTAACCGGAACAAATGATTTGCAATTGAATTTGGCAAATGGTTTCAACCATTTATTATTTATCTATGGACCAAAGAAAACACTGTTGTTCTATGATCCTAAAAGCTCATCAGGTATAACGCCGCTATTTAATTTTTTCGCACAAAATGGTTTTACAGTATATGATACGCTGGAGGTTTCTGCCCGCACAGCAAATTATAATGTAAGCGTAGAAAAAATATTAAACGCTGATTTATATGTTTTCCTTGGCACTTCACCATCCGCATTCCAGGTATTGATTGATACAACCACAATAATGGGTTATCATCTTCACCAAAAAATTATTACCCAAGGATCATTCTGGTATTTCATTGGTAATACCGGAAAATTAGCTGGTGAGTACTATATCGATAATACTGATGACAATTATTTATCATCTTATCATGGTCAAATGACGATTAAGAATGGCCTAAATTTGTTTGGCGATCTGATATTTCAACCGCTTCTTTTTGACGATTCAGACTATTACGAAAACAGATCATCTTCTTTGCTGTATGGAATGATGAGAAACAGAAAGCAAGTTGGCATTTACCTTAGTGATGGAAATTATGTTAATCTTTTAAGTGGTTTTTGCAGAACCAATCACTCTTTTGAACTTCCATTTATTTGTGTTAGCGCAAAAAACACTACTTATGTAGATTCCTCAAAATATGTAGCAGGCAGCGGCTACAAACCACGCCAGGTTGTAGCAATGAATAATCTTAGATACACGATTTCAAATGAACGCTGTGTCTACATCCTTGATAATGGTGAGTTATTTATCACAAGCGTTGTTAAGGAGGATAATGAAAAACAGGGTCCGTTTATTCTGAATAACAATTTTCCAAATCCATTCAACAACTCAACAAAAATAAGTTATACGCTTCCAACTGATTCAAAAGTATTAATTGAGTTATTCAATTTACTCGGTGAAAGGATTTACATTTTGAGAAATCAATATGATGCGGCTGGCTTTCATACACTGGACTTTGATGGCAAAGAACTATCAAGCGGAGTTTATTTTTACAAACTTACAGCCGGAAGTTTTTCTCAAATTAAAAAAATGATTTTTTTAAAATAAAGCTAATTGATTATGAAATATTTAATTGCACTTTTACTTTTTTTAAACTGCCAAGCGCAGGAGATTCAAACTCCGCTTGAGAAATCGAACTACACAAAGCTTTCTTCTAATGAAGAAATAATTGGTTTTGTAAAAGAAGCTGCTGCTCAAAATTCACTCATTAAGTTTGAAATAATAGGGCGGACAATTGAAGGAAGGAATATTCCTGCTGTAAAAATCTCCACCACTGAGTTTGGGATAGATAAAACAAAAATAAAAGTTTTAATATTTGCACAACAGCACGGTAATGAGCATTCTGGAAAGGAAGGATCTCTAATGCTGCTTAAAGAAATAGCGGGAGGGAAATTAAATCATCTTTTTAAAAAAATTGATTTAATACTTATTCCACAGATGAATCCTGACGGAAGTGAAAGAGATGAACGTAGGAATTCACACGGAATGGATTTGAACAGAAATCATTTAATACTAACCGAACCAGAGACACAAGCATTACATAAACTTTTCAATCAATATCTTCCGGAAGTTACTGCGGATGTTCATGAATATTATCCTTACAGCAAAGACTGGTTAGAATACGGTTACATTAAAAACCATGATGAACAAATTGGAAGTATTACAAATCCAAATGTATCTTTAGTAATAAAAAACTATACAAGAAAAACCTTCCTTCCTTTTATTAAAGAATCTTTAAATAAAAATGGTTTTACTTCATTTGAATATATTCCCGGTGGTCCACCGGAAAAGGAAAGAATTCGCTTGAGCACATACGATATAAATGATGGAAGGCAGAGTCTGGGTATTTTAAATTCTTTCTCGGTGATATTTGAAGGCAAAAACGGAAAAGATTCCATTGATAATATTAAGCATCGGGCTGAAGGGCAATGCGCCGCGATGAAAGCATTGCTGGAGTTTGTTTATAATGATAAAGATAGAATTATAAATATGGTGGAGAGCGGAAGAGAAAAACTATTGAATTCCAAACCGGGAGAGAAAATAGCCATACGTGTTGAACATGTAAAAGGTGATGAATTGCTTGCACTTCCACTCCGCTCAGTACGTACAGGAAAGGATACAATTGTTACTGTAAAGGAATATCATCCCGTTGATAAAATACTTTTAGAAGTTGAAAAACCGATTGGTTATTTGATTCCAAAAGCCGACTCTAACTTAACCAGGTTGTTGAAACTCCACGATCTTAAATACGAAAATTTTATTGCTGAGACTTTTTATAATATTGAAGAATACAGAATTGTAAAAATAGATTTTGATGTTGTGGAGGAAGATAGTCTTCTGTATCCCAAAGTTGAAAAGAAAACAGCCGATATAAATAATCCGGATGATTATTACTTTGTTCCAACAAGACAGCTCCATTCCAATATGCTTGTTTTAGGATTAGAACCACAATCAACGTTGGGAATAGTTCAATACAAAATTTATAAGTACTTGTTGGAAATAGGAAAGAGCTATCCGATTTTACGAGTTGTTAAAAAGTAAGTACGCTACATTACCTCGACTGCATTTCCGTATAACCTTGAAGGTTTTCTGAGAACATTCAAGGTTTTTGAGAACCTTCAAGGTTTTTCAATTATTTCATCAAAATTAATTTCCTGGTCTCAGCATAATCTCCAGCTCTAAGCTGGTAAAAATATACACCGCTTGGTAGGGGCGAGGTTACCTCGTCGCTACTTATGTTGAACTCTACTTCATAGCTTCCAGCAGTCTTATATTCATTTACCAACGTTGCCACTGCTTTGCCAAGCATATCAAAAACTTTTAGAGTAATTAATCCCGCGGTAAGAATTTGATAACGAATTTTTGTAGTTGGATTGAATGGATTGGGAAAGTTTTGAGAAAGTTTATATTCGGATAGGGAATTATTTCTCTCATTTGTTATACCTGTAAGCGGACTATAAAAGAAAGAAATTTCATTAGAGAGAAAACCAATCCTGGTATCATCCGGATTTTTAAGAACAAGTGGTCCATTAGCAGAAATCCAATGGTTATTATTCCATGTTTCAAAATTAATTATAATGGGATAATTGTTTTCATCATATTCATTAAGAATTCTGGAATCATTTGCCCACTCGGAATTTTGCCAAACTTCAACAAGTTGTTCAGTCATATTATTATCATAATGAATGGAGTTCTTAGCAAAATTAATCCATTGACTTCCGTCCCATTGGTTTACTACAATACTAATTAAATTCCATTGATAGTCATATTCAAATACTCGCTCTTTGTCAATCACCCATTTATTATCATTCCAGAGTTCAAATAAATCTGAAGCTTTATTTCCGTTTTCATAATAGGTTGTTGTAACTTTGGAGGAATAATTCCAGGAAGTATCTATCCAGTCTTCATTTATTTGTTCTATTGGATTCCCCATGGAATCATATCTTATGCTATATCTAAACCAATTATTCCATTGCTCAAAACCCCAGAGCTCAACAAAGTAATTAGATTCTCTGCTAAGCGAGTCATAACTATAATTTTCTCTCATTAAGGATTTCCATTTATCATAATTTAGACGCTCCTGCAAAATAGTTTGAATTTTTCCTGCGAAGTTGTACGTATTAGAATTTCTCCAAAATGTAGTCCATTTGTCCCCATCCCAATATGAATAAATATAAGATGACAATTTCCCCTGGTTATCATATAGGTATTCTACTTTACCTAATGACCCACCCAAATAGATTATATAAATACTGTCTAAAGAATAGTCTGTTTCATTTTTTCGTTGGGAGTTTTTTGTTTGGGAAATATCTATCCAACGCCCTGGCGGATTTAAAAATTGATTTGAAGATTTACTAAGTGAATTAGGAAACTTTATTGTTTCTTGGGGATGTAAAAAACTTCCGCAGATTAAAAAACAGATTATTAAATACACACATGCTTTTCCTTTCATTATATTTTTCTCCCTAAAAAATCTAAAGGAATGTTTATAAATCCGATAAGTATATTCTTCCTGACCGAAATTATAATAATTGCTCTACTTAATCAAGCCTCTTACCTCAACCTATAAAATTTCCTTCATCGCTTCATACTGTGCCTTCACAGTTTTCTCCAAATCTTTTTGCGAGTGAGCCGTTGAAACAAACATTGCTTCGAACTGTGCCGGTGCAACGTAGATGCCTCGCTTTAACATTTCGTGGAAAAATTTCCCGTACAGGATTGTATCTGAGGAAACGGCGGATTTGAAATCAACAACTTCCTGTTCGGTAAAGAAGAGCGTCATCATTGAACCAACACGGTTAAATGCAAATTTCTTTCCGAGCGATTTCATATTTTCTTTAAAACCATCTTCAAGAAATTTTGATTTCTCTTCAAGCAGATTGTAAATCTCCGGATGATTTTTTATATAAGTTAGAGCGGCATAACCTGCAGACATCGCGAGCGGATTGCCGCTTAATGTTCCAGCCTGGTAAATAGGTCCGCTTGGAGAAATCATTTCCATAATTTCTCTTTTACCGCCGAATGCGCCAACAGGTAAGCCCCCGCCGATGATTTTTCCGAAAGTGGAAAGATCAGGTTTTACTCCAAGGATTTCCTGCGCCCCACCTTTTGCCACACGGAAGCCAGTCATTACTTCGTCAAAGATCAAAACAATTTTTTCTTCTTCGCAAATTTCTTTTAATTCTTTTAAAAATTGTTCATTGATTTTTACAACGCCCATATTGCCGGCAACCGGTTCAATAATTACCGCCGCTATTTCATTCTTATTCGATTGAACCAGCTTTTTAATTGATTCAATATTATTGTAATCGGCAATCAAAGTATCAGCAGCATTTCCTTTTGTAACACCGGGACTTGTAGGAACTCCAAAAGTTAATGCCCCCGAACCAGCTTTAATTAAAAAGTAATCTGCGTGTCCGTGATAGCAACCTTCGAACTTAATAAATTTTTCTTTTCCTGTGTAACCGCGGGCTGAACGAACTGCGCTCATTGTTGCTTCAGTTCCACTGTTTACCATCCGCACCATTTCCATCGATGGAACAAGTTCATTAATCAGCTTTGCCATTTTAACTTCAAGCTCTGTGGGCGCACCAAAGCTTGTACCGTTTTCAATTGCTTCCAGCAAAGCTGTTTTTATGAAGTCCGGATTGTGTCCGAAAAGATGTGGTCCCCAGCTTCCGATGTAATCGATATATTCGTTACCATCAACATCCCAGAATTTTGAACCCGCTCCCTTTTTAATAAAGATTGGATTTCCTCCGACTGACTTAAATGCCCTTACCGGGGAATTAACTCCGCCCGGAATATATTTTTTAGCTTCTTCAAAAATTCTTTCGCTGTTCTGTATGTTCATTTAAACTCCGAGAATCATTTAAAATTTATTTTTGTTCTAATCATTCCACAACTTTGTATTGGATGAAATAATTTCTACTCCACTTTCCTTAGTTGAGGAAAACGAATATTAATAAAAATAACAAACGCAGTTAAAACTACTGCATTAATTAAAATTGCCATTGGCGATCCAAAATGTTCTGCCTCGGTGCCGATAAGTAAGGCACCAACCGGCATAAATGCAAAAAAGCTGAATGCGTAGATCGACATAATCCTTCCGCGGAATTCTTCCGATACCAAAGTTTGAATTGTTCCATTTGATAAATTAAAAAGAAGAATTAATGCCCCGCCAATTCCTACTAAAAGCAAAAGCGATAAAAATAGCGACCGGTTAAATGAGAACAATAAAAGCAATATGGGTAGCGAGACCAATCCATACGTTAAGAGTTTTCCTTTTATTTTAAAATGACTTATTGAAGCAACCAACAAAGCAGCCAGGACAGCCCCAACGCCTCGGGCAGATTGAAGAAATCCATTTGTAGTTGAATCACCATGCAATATCTTTACAGCCCAGGCAGGAAATAATGTTACCAATCCCATTCCGAAAACACTCGTCATCGCCATTATGGAAATGATTGTTAAGATCATTTTTTGAGTTCTTAAGTATCTGAATCCTTCTCTCAATTCATAAAGGATGGATTTTTGATTTTGCCTTGGTTGATATGGTTTAAGTTTCATCTGCCACAAGCTAAATATCACTGCTAAAAATGAAATACCGTTTATTGTAAAACACCACGCGGGACCGAACAGTGCATATGTTATTCCCGCTACTGCGGGACCTACAGCGGTGGCACTATTGAACATCGTTGAGTTCATGGCAATTGCATTAACTAAATCTTTACGTTCTACAAGTTCAGTTGCAAAAGCCTGCCGTGATGGAGCATCGAATGCGTTTGCAATACCAAGTCCAAACGCAAGTAGAATGATGTGCCATGGAACCACCAGTTTGGTAAATGTTAAAAAGGCTAAAATAAAAGCGAGTATCATCATTACAGTTTGAGTAATAATTAATACTCGTCGCCTGGAAAATCTATCAGCAATTACACCTGCATAAAATGTAAAGAGCCATGCCGGAACTCCCGCAGCAAAACCAACGTATCCCAGGAATGCCGGGGAATGTGTAAGCTCATAAACAAAAAAACCTTGTGCAGTAGATTGCATCCACGACCCGAACAGGGAAACCATTTGTCCCCAAAACCACAATCTGTAGTTGCGATATTTTAGTGCAGCAAAAGTTTGTTTCCAGCTAACCTTACCTTTGAGCCTGGAAGAGAAATTCTTGAACCTCCCATTTTTTACTGTAGGTGATAAAGGAGTGATTATTTCCTCTTCGGGATTACCGTTGCTCATAAATTACAAAATAGCAATCTGTTAAAAAAATATTGAAATTATAGCCATTCAATAAATCAGTAATGAAATTAAATTCCTCTCCAGATCAGGATTAAGATCATGATCAAGCAAGATTGTTTAAATACTTTGCAACATCTTTTGCAAAGTAAGTTAATATCATATCCGCGCCAGCGCGTTTAATTGCAGTTAAAGATTCCAGCATTATTCTTTGTTCATCAATCCAGCCAAGTTTTGATGCAGCTTTAATCATCGAATATTCACCGCTTACCTGGTAAGCTGCAGTTGGCAATCCAAATTTTTCCTTAACACGCCAAATAATATCCAGGTATGCTCCAGCAGGTTTAACCATAACAATATCGGCGCCTTCCTCAATGTCGGATTCAACTTCGCGTAAAGCTTCATCTGCATTTGCCACATCCATTTGATGAGAGCGTCTATCTCCAAATGCCGGTGTTGATTCTGCTGCATCGCGGAATGGACCGTAATAACCGGAAGCATACTTAGCTGCGTAGCTCAAAATCGGGAGTTTTGTAAAACCCTTGTAGTCAAGCGCTTTTCTGATTGCTGCAACTCTTCCATCCATCATATCGGACGGAGCGATAATATCTGCACCAGCCTCTGCATGGGAAATTGCTTCTTTCGCAAGAAGCGAAACGGTTTCATCATTTATAACTTCTTCGCCATCAAGCAATCCGCAGTGACCGTGTGAAGTATATTCGCATAAACACACATCAGTAATAACAACTAAATTTTTTACGTTTGCTTTAATCGCTCTTGTTGCTTGTTGGATTATTCCATTCGAATCATAAGCCTCTGAACCTATTTCGTCTTTGTGTTCAGGAATTCCAAAAAGAATTATCGCCGGAATACCAAGAGCAGATATTTCTTTGCACTCTTCAACGAGTACATCTACAGACATTTGAAAAACACCCGGCATTGATTTGATTTCATTCTTGATTTTTTCTCCATGTACAACAAAGAGAGGATAAATTAAATCTTTTTTACCAAGCTGTGTTTCTCTAACCATATCGCGGATGATTGGGTTGTAACGCAATCTTCGTAATCGCGTTGTGGGATAAGTAGCCATTTTACCTCCAAGGATGTTAGTGTAGAGTGAAGAACGTAGAGTGTAGAATTAAACATTACTTTTTGCAGTTTTGATGCTGCTTGTCAATATTCTTTCCAGTTCATCACAATCATTATTTAAGCTTTTATATTCTTTTGAATTAATAATTTTGGATTCATTTAACAATGTCAACCAAAATTCCGTTTCCCGTGCTTCTTTAAGTGAAATAAGTAATTTATTTATAAAGTCTTTTCTCGATGCTGCGCTATGTGCTTCAGAAACATTTGCGCCTATCGAAGTTCCGCATCTCAATAATTGTTTAAATATCGGATCGTAATCTTTATCCCTTTGTAATAATATTTTATATAATTTTACCACTCGTACTGAAAACGTAAAAGATTTATTTTTGAGTACACTTCCATAAATAATTGTTGGTTCAAAAACTTTTGCCATTCTTCACTCTACACTCTTCGTTCTAAGTTAATAAGTTTTTTACTTTATTGTAAACCACTTCAGAATTCTTTACGCAATCTCCGACAGAAATTCCGCCGCGGTAATTTCCACTTAGAATAATACCGGGATTGGCTTTTTCAAACTGATCAAAATATTTTTCATGTTCAATGTAACCGATATTGTACTGTGGAATTGCCTTCTCCCACATTCTGTCAGTTATAAAAATCGGCTTCTCTTTAATCCGCATTATTGATTGAAACTCATCCAGTACTTGTCCAATCAAAATATCTTTTTGCAGATCAAACAATTCTGGTGAACGAGCTCCGCCAACAAAAATAGTAAAGCAGGCATTTCCATTAACAGACCGATTAGGAAATATCACTGAACTCCAGATGGCGCCAAGGTACGCTTTTTTTTCTTTCTGTGGAATTAAAAA
Source organism: Ignavibacteriales bacterium (assembly GCA_026390815.1). NCBI lineage: Bacteria > Pseudomonadati > Ignavibacteriota > Ignavibacteria > Ignavibacteriales > Ignavibacteriales bacterium. Next base: position 210,849 of record JAPLFH010000024.1, read on the forward strand.
TCCAAATCCGTCCAAAGCTTGTCCAACATCTTCTTTTTTATAACCAAGAAACAAAACCATTACAGGCGGATAATAAACTGCCTTAAGATGATTTGACAGAGTTCCGTCCATATTTTCAAAAAGGGGACCGGCAATGTGAGACGGAATAGCTGAAACAATTATGTCGGCGTTTATATTTTTGTTTTCGCCATTTTGCAGATAAGAAACACCGTAACCTTTTTCCAGTTTTTCTAATTTTGTTATTGATGCATTCAGAAAAACTTTTCCATCAAGCTTTTTTGCAATTGCCAATGGAAGAACCTGCATTCCACTTTTGAATGAAAACATCCTGGCGTTTTGTTTTGATTGTTCTGCTCTCTCTTTTCTTTCTTTTGCCCCTTTGATCATTCCTTTTATTAAACCACCGTAAACTTCCTCAAGCCGGTACAATTTTGGGAATGCCGATTTAACACTTAACTCATCAGGGTTACCGGCATATACGCCAGCTACAAATGGATTGATCGCGTAATCTAAAAACTCCTGTCCCAATCTTCTTTTTACAAATTGAGAAATGCTTTGGTAATAACCATCTTCTGATCTGCCAATGAATGGTTCTGCAAACAATCTAAGTTTTGCCTTTGTAGAAAATAATCTTGATTTAAGAAAAGCTGGTGGATTCATTGGGAGCGGATGAAGTACATCCTCCCTTAAAATGTATCGCTTATTTCCTTCCTCATTTGCATAAATTATTTCATCTGAAAGACCAACAGCATCAACAATCTGGCGGATTAGCGGAGTTGTTTCCAATCCGCTGTTTGGTCCGTAATCAACCAGGTAGCCATTCTCCTCGCGGCTAATCATTGCCCCGCCGGCTTCAGAATTTTTATCAAGAACAGTTACATCATAACCATCTTTATGAAGCCAGTAAGCGGCTGCTAAACCGGAAATTCCAGCGCCAAATATTATTATTTTTTTGCTCATATTTTTTTAGTAAGAATCAATTTTGATTTAACTAATCAGTCAGCAAATCTGTCATCTAATTCGTGTCATTAAGTTGTCGAGTGTGTTTCATTTTTAATAAAAAACAAATAACTATAAATAACTTTCCGAAGGAACAAATGACTAATTTAATCCGCGTTTTGTTAAAAGTGCATCAACCTTGGGTTCTCTTCCTCTGAATTTTTTATACAGAACCATTGGTTCTTCACTCCCGCCTTTTTCTAAAATATTTTTTCTAAAAGAATTTGCCAGTTCTCTATCAAACAAATTCCCTTTCTCTTTAAATGCCTGGAATGCATCTGCATCAAGTACTGCTGCCCAAATGTAACTATAATAACCAGCGGAATATCCTCCGGCAAAAACATGCTGGAAGTTTGTACTCTGGTACCGGGATTCTATTTCCGGAAGCAATCCAATTTTGTTTAAAGATTCTTTCTCAAATTTTACTGCATCTTTTTCTTCATCAGTAGTTAAAGTGTGCCAGTCCAGATCGAGTATTGAAGCGGCAAGATATTCAACGGATTCAAATCCTTGATTGAAGAGTGAAGAGTTTTCTATCTTCTTAATTAATTCATCTGGCATTGGTTCACCGGTTTTGTAATGCTTCGCGTACATTTTAAGCACTTCCGGTTCCATTGCCCAGTTTTCCATTATCTGCGAAGGAAGCTCAACAAAATCTCGTACAACGGATGTGCCTGAAAGGCTCGGATAAACGGTGTTACCAAACATTCCATGAATGGCATGACCAAATTCGTGGAATAAAGTATTTACTTCATCAATACTAAGCAGCGAAGGTTTATCCGAAGTTGGTTTGGAGAAATTTCCATTGTTACAAATAATTGGGTCAATAAATTTTCCATCGATATTAGACTGATCTCTAAAGTTACTCATCCAGGCACCGCTTCTTTTACTATCGCGTGGAAAATAATCAGTATAAAGAATTGCTATATGTTTTCCATTTGCTTCCTTAACTTCAAACACTCTAACATCAGGATGATAAACCGGAATGTCTTTCCGCTCAACAAACTGAATTCCGTATAATTTAGTTGCTACACCAAAAACACCATCAATAACATTTTCTAATTTGAAATAAGGGCGAAGCATTTCTTCATCCAGATTATATTTTTCCTTTTTAACTTTCTCGGCATAATACCACCAATCCCATGCAGCCAATTTAAATTTTCCGTTTTCCTTATCAATGATTGTTTGCATATCAGCCACTTCTGCCGAAGATCTTTTCAATGCTGGTTTCCAGAGATCATTTAAAAATTTGTAAACGGTTTCGGGATTCTTAGCCATACTTTTTTCAAGCACATAATCAGCGTGAGTTTTATATCCAAGCAAATTTGCTCTATCCACACGCACAGAAGCTATTCTTGAAAGAACCTTTTTATTGTCAAAATCATTGTTGTTGTTTCCGCGGCTGAGATAAGCTTTAAAAAGTTTTTCTCTCAATTCTCTTTTAGGCGAGTATTGCAAAAAAGGAATAAAGCTTGGCTTTTGGAGATTGAAAATCCATTTGCCCTCCTGTCCTTTTGTCTTTCCCATATCCAGTGCAGCTTGCACAACGGCATCAGGCAATCCAACAAGATCTTCTTTATTATCGATTACTAAACCAATGGAATTGGTTTCCTTTAAAATATTATCACCGAACTTAAGCGATAGAAGAGAAAGCTCCTCATTTATTTTTCTAAGTTTATCTTTTTCTTCGGGATTAAGATTTGCACCGTTTCTTACAAAGCCGGAATAGTATTCTTCCAGCAAAGTATTTTGTTCGGTAGTAAGATTTAACTTATCCTTTTCTCCATAAATTGATTTTAACCGTTCGAAAAGTTTTTCATTCAGATTGATGTCGTCTCTGTGTTTTGATAACATTGGCGTAACGGTTTGTGCTATCTTCTGCATTTCATCATTTGTGTTTGATGAAAGAAGATTGAAAAACACATTGCTTACTCTTGTAAGAAGTGCGCCGCTTTTTTCCATCGCGTCAATTGTGTTTTCAAAAGTAGGTTTTTCGGTGCTGTTCAGTAATTGATCAACCTCGTTCTTCTGCTCTTTCATTCCTTCTTCGAAAGCAGGTAAATAATGCTCTTCCTTAATCTCATTAAAAGGTGGAGTCTGAAACGGAGTTTTCCATTCCTTTAAGAAAGGATTGTTCATGTTCTTCTCATCATTTGAATAACTTAGAGGACTAATTATGACAACTAATACCAAAAGGTAAAACAAGGTTTTCATTTTGAATCCAATTTATTTGTGATTAATTCAGTTAATGCCACTATAAAGATTTCAGAATCGTTCAATCCAGTCATAACAATATAATCCTCAATGCCAGCTTTATCAGCAACGTGTCGGTATTCAATGTCTAATTCAAATGATGTTTCTACGTGATCGGAAACGAAACTGATCGGGATGATCAATAAATGTTTTTTCCCTTTTGCTGCAAGTTCTTTAATCATTGTATCAGTTGCCGGGGTAAGCCATTTAACCGGACCAACTTTACTTTGAAAGCATTCGTGATATTCGTGAGAATTATTTCTTTGCTTCATTACCAGTTCAACGGTTTTCTTTATGTGGTGGCTGTATGGATCTCCTTTTTTAACATAACTAACCGGTGTTCCATGCGCGCTGAAAACCAATTGAACTTCCTTCCTTACTTCCTCCGGAAATTTAAGAAGTGTTTCATCAATTCTTTGATTTATAGCCTTGCAGTAAGTTTCGTTATCAAAATAATTATCTATGTAAATTAATTTCGATTGATCTCCTTTGTAACACCTCTTCCATTCGTTAAAAGAAGAGCCCGTTGTTGAAACTGAGAAATGCGGGTAGAGCGGTAACAGAATTATTTTGTCATAATTTCCCTTTTCAATTTTCTCAGCGGTGGCGCTGGTTAGAGGATGCCAGTAACGCATCGCTACGAAAACATCAACATTAAAATTTTTGTTTCGTAAATTCTCTTCAAGCATTCTCTGTTGCAACTCTGTCCAGCAGCCAATTGGAGAACTGCCACCAATCTTCCTATATTCTTCAATTACTTTTGGCGCTCTTTTTTTAGCAATAAATTTTGCAAGTGAATTTTGAAAAGGAAGTTTGAATATATCTCGGTCGCTAAAAAGGTTGGCAAGGAAGGGCTCCACTGCTTCAAGAGAATCTGGTCCTCCTAAGTTGAATAATACAATCGCGGTTTTTGTCATAAATATTTTTCCCTTTGTGTCTCTGTGCCTTAGTGGTAAAGTTCTTTCACCACCGAGGCACTAAGTCACAGAGTTTAAACTGTTCTGGAATACTTTGCAGTATCTTCTTTTCTTTCCATGTAACCATCAAAGTTCATTGCTATGTTACGGATTAAAAGTCGTCCCATTTCGGTTACTTTTATTTCATTATCGTTTACGGAGATAAGTTCGTCATCAATCATTTCTTTTAGATTGTTTAATCCCCAGCCAAAATATTCTTTAAAATTTATTCCGAATTCAGTTTCTATCTTTTTTATGTTCAGTTCAAAGTCGCACATAATTTTCATTATCACATATCGTCGGAGTACATCATCATCATTTAGGTTATATCCTTTTGCAATTGGAAAAGTTTCCTTATCTAACGCACTATAATACTCTTTTTCTGTTTTGTAATTCTGTGAGTATATTCTTTGAAGCTGACTGATTGCAGTTATTCCCAAGGCGTAAAGATCGGCACCGGCGTGCGTGCTATAACCCTGAAAATTTCTGTAAAGTTTTTTCTCGCGCAATGCGATTGCTAATTCATCTTCTGGTTTTGCAAAATGATCCATTCCAATAAAAACGTAACCCGCGGAAGTAAGTTTTTCAATTGTCATTTTCAAAATTTGAAGTTTCTCTTCGGGGACAGGTAAATCTTCCGGATGAATAAGTGCCATATGTTTCTTCATCCACGGAACATGCGCATAATTAAAAACGGCAATTCTGTCTGGTGAAATATTAATTATCTTATCCACCGTTTCTGCAAATGTAGAAACTGATTGAAAAGGTAATCCATAAATTAAATCGAGATTTATACTTTGGAATCCAAGCTCTCTAACCCATTGTACAGTTTGCCGGGTAATATCTTCGGGCTGGATTCTGTTGGTTGCTTTTTGAACTTTATCATTAAAATCCTGAACGCCCATACTTATTCTATTAAAGCCACCATTACGCAATGCAGCCAGGTGGTCTCTTGTTAATCCGCGTGGATCTATCTCGCATCCTTCTTCAGCATTTTTAGAGAACTCAAAATTTTGATTTATATATGTTATTAATTCTGTTATTTCATCCGGATTTAAGTGAGTTGGTGTTCCACCGCCCCAATGCAGTTGTGCAACTTTCCTATCTGCCAGAATGTAGGTTCGCACCATATCAATTTCTTTCTTCAGGTAATTTATATATTCACTAACTCTGTCGCGGTTACGGGTAATAATCATATTGCAGCCGCAGAAATAGCAGAGAGTATCGCAGTAAGGAAGATGATAGTAAAGAGAAATATCTGGAAGATTTTCTCCATAATTTGTTTTTACAATCTCATCAAGATACTGCTCATGCTTAAATGTTTCATTAAACTGCGGAGCAGTAGGATAGCTTGTGTATCTTGGACCAGGGCGATCGTACTTTCTTATTTTTTCTAAATCAATATTAAACATAAAATTATTCCTTTCTTCAACACAGAGACACAGAGTTAATCAAAATATCCGTTTATCATTCTTTTAAAACCTTCAACTAATTTTGGTACATTAAAGTTGATCAATAATCCTAATCTTTAATCCGCTAAGCGTAAGTAAGTTAATAATTGAGCTTCATATACCGGTAATAAAACTTCGGCAGATTTTATTTCTATAATAATTTCATCTTCAACAAGGATGTCTATTCTATAATCAGCATCCAGCAGTTCCCCTTTATAATTTACAGGTAAAAATAATTGTCTGTTAAAATGTAAACCTCTTTGAGTAAGCTCCTTACACAAACAAACTTCATAAACACTTTCCAATAAACCAGGACCTAAATTCCTGTGAACTTCAATTGCGCAATCAAGAATAATTCCGCTAAGTCTATTAATTTGTTCCTTCTTCATTTACTCTGTGTCTTTGTGTCTCAGTGGTGAAAGATTTTGCTTTCTTCTTTTACAAATCCAACTAACGCTTTTACTTTTTCTGGATCAGTGTCTGGAAGAAGGCCATGACCTAAATTAAAAATATGCCCGCTTCCTTTGCCATACGATTCGAGTATTCTGATTACTTCTTCCTTTATTTTATCTTCCGGGGCATAAAGAACGCAGGGATCAAGGTTTCCTTGTAGTGAAACCTTTTCACCAATAGCAGTTCTTGTTTTATCTAAATCCATCGTCCAATCCAAACCTAAAACATCAGCACCACATTTTGCCAGCTTACTTAATTTATAATGAACTCCCTTTGCAAAAACTATCACCGGCTCGTTCTTTCGTTTAATGTTGTCTATCACTCTGGAAATATATTGAAGAGAAAACTCTTCGAAATCGGTTTGAGAAAGAATCCCACCCCAGGTATCGAAAATCTGAACAGCATTAACACCGGCTTCAATTTTTGCTGAAAGATAATCTGCAACAGCAACGGAAAGTTTTTCCAAAATTGTATGCGCTAATTCCGGATTATTATAAATTAATTGCTTAACAAAAGAAAAATTCTTCGATCCTTTTCCTTCAACCATATAGGTCATAAGTGTCCAGGGGGAGCCGCTGAAACCAATCAAAGGAACGCGATCATTTAATTCCTTTTTGGTTAACGCAACAGCATCAAGAACATATTTAAGATCTTTTGTGGGATCAATTTCTTTCAGCTTATCAACATCATATTCGTTTCTAATTGGATAGGAGAATTCCGGTCCTTTGCCTTCGTGCATTTCCAAATGCATTCCCATTGCATCCGGAATAACAAGTATATCAGAAAAAAGAATTGCTGCATCAACTCCAATAATATCCACAGGTTGAATTGTAACTTCAGCGGCAAGTTCCGGTGTTTTAACCATTGTTAAAAAATCGGCTTTTTCCCGGATTGCTCTATACTCGGGCAAGTATCTTCCTGCCTGACGCATAATCCATATTGGTGTTCTTTCAACAGGTTTTTGTTTGCAGGCTCTTAGGAATAAATCGTTTTTCAGTTTCAAATTATTTCTCCAATAAAAATCTAAATTTATATAATCACTTAATTGTTAAATTGCTGTTTCGCAATTCAACCACTGCAAAAATTTTATGAAGTGTAGTACTTCACGATTGAATCAACTAGTCCATCCAGCGTGTGTTCTTGTGGAATAATCTTAACCGTAACATTATGTCTTTCAATTTCTCTCTTAGTTGTTGGACCTATAGCCGCAATATCATAACCATTAAAATATTTTTTAGGTTCAGTGATATTTAAAATATCCAGGAAATTATTGAAAGTAGATGGGCTTGTAAATACAAACAAGTCCGGTTCCGCAGACTTTAACAAAGCAAGTTTTTTATCAAGGGATTCCTTTGCTGGAATTCCCACTTTATATATTGATGCAGTTATAACGTTCGCACCTTTTTCCTTTAGCTTTTCTGGTAATTCATTTCGGGCAATTTCAGAACCTGGAAGGAAAATGTTTTTATCTTTAATGCGAAGATTAGCTAAGGCATCAATAATTCCAGCACTGCTAAATTCTTCAGGAATGATATCAACTATAATTTTATTTTTTTCGCAGGCGTTTGCAGTTTTCTTTCCAACTGCAAATGTAGTGATTTTTTCAAAGTTTAAAGTTGTATCTAACTCTTTGCATCGTGCAGAAAAATATTTTACTGAATTTGCTGATGTAAAAATTATAAAATCAATTTTTGAAAAGTCTTTTATGATTGAATCAAATGCAGTCCAATCATCTACCGGTGTAATTTCAAGTGTTGGGAAAGTAATTACTTTTGCACCCAGTTTTTGGAATTTGAGAGAATCATTCGAATCATATTTACTGCCGGTTGTAACAATTGTCTTTCCAATTAGTGGTAAAACATGTTTTGACTTTTCTGATATTAAACTTCGCAGCAGTATCTCAAAAAGATTTTCTCTTTCCCCGCTAAGTTTGTTTCTCGGTATTTTATGTTCAATTCCGCGTTCAACTGCTCCATAAATTCCGCCGATTATAGTATCAACAGCAAGGCTGGAATTGGTTAGGCTAAAAACATTTTCTTTCTTTCCGTTTTCAATTATTTCGTTTAGTACTTCACGTAGTTCATTGGTTTTAATCTTTAATTTGCTGCAAATCTTGTTGGATGCTTTTAAAGTATCCCGCCGGAGCATCATAAAGAAGCAGTCATATTTCATCATAAACATATAATTATGAATGATGAAATTGTAGAGCGAATCAATTGCGTTTGTTTCTCTGGAAATTTTTTCTCTCAGTGAATTAATTAATTTCTCCATACGCATTAGCATAATTGAGAAGTATAAATCTTCTTTTGAGTTAAAGTAGTTGTAAAGCGTTCCTTTTGCTATTGAAGCTGATTTGGCAACATCTCCCATCATTACTTTATGAAAGTTGTTTTCTGAAAAAAGCTTTGAGGCTGCATCAATTATTCTCTCAAGCTTGTCATTCTTTTTTATTTCAATTTTATTTTTAGTAGTCATTCTTACATCAAAGTTTTGGCTGATAGAATAATTCATTTAGCTCTGGCTGTTTTATAAATTTCATTTAATACTTTTCCGGCACCAGCTTTTACCAGGTCTTTTGCCAGGAGCTTCCCTAATTTTTCCGGTTCCTTTTTCGTCCCTTTTATTTCTTTTCTAAAAGTAATTACTCCATCAATTGAACCAACTAATCCGTCAAGATAAAGTCCGTTTGATTTTACTTGCGCATATGCGCCTATCGGAACCTGGCAACCTCCTTTCAGGGCTTTCAATAAAGACCGCTCAGCTTTGGTTGCTATAAATGTTTCCTGGTGGTGTATAGATTGAAGAACTTCGTTTACAAAATTATTATCTATATGAATTTCAATTCCAAGCGCTCCTTGTCCAACAGCAGGAAGAATTTCTTTTGTAGAGATAATAGAAGAAATATGTTTTTTCAATCCTAATCTTTCAATTCCCGCACGCGCCAGGATTATAGCATCCCAATCCGATTCTAAAAACTTATTTATTCTGGTTGGAACGTTTCCTCTCAACTCTACAATTTTTATATCCGGGCGAAGATGTAGAAGTTGTGCTCTTCTTCTTAAGGAACCAGTTGCAACTATTGCGCCTTCTTTCAAATCGGTGATCGTAACTCCTTTTTTTCTTGCAATAAGAACATCCTCAACCGGATGGCGTTCTGTTACAGCGGATAATTTCAATCCAGGAGGAATTTCTGTTTGAAGATCTTTTAGGCTGTGCACAGCAAAATCAATCGATTTATTTAACAAAGCAACTTCTAATTCTTTTGTGAACAAACCCTTGTCGCCAATTTTAGATAAAGCAACATCAAGAATTTTATCACCGGTGGTTCTGATGTTAATTATCTCAACAATTATATTTTTGTTTTTCTTTTCTATTTCCTTTTTAACAAAAAGCGATTGCCACATTGCAAGTTCGCTCCCACGGGAGCCAAGGATGATTTTTGTTTTCAAGTTTCTCCTTTTACTTTTCGCGATTGTTACTTCCATTCAATCCAAAAATATTTCTGATTGCAGTGATAACTGCAGCGGTTTCCTGTGTATTTATACCCGTTTCCGAAAGCTTTTTTAATTCAATAGTTGGCTGATGCAATAATTTATTAATAATTCTCTTTGTAATCATTTCAACTTTTTCAATGTCTTCTTCCTTTAATCTGTTCCGTTGTTTTTCCACTTCTTCAGCGCGAACATCTTCGAATAATTGCCTAAGCGTAACAATTGTTGGTGTAACTTCTAAAGAATTATACCAACCGAAAAGAGCCACAAGTTCTTCCATAATAATTTGCTGGACTTTTGGAATTTCCCCCTGCCGCTTTTTCATGTTTTGATCGACGATTATTTTTAGAGAATCAATATCATGATAAAAAGCATTTTCGATTGATCTAACACGTGGATCAATATCGCGGGGAACAGCAATATCCATCAGGATTGTTGCACTAAAATTTTTTCTTTTCATTGCAGCCTGCACATCATCGTAGCTTAACATTAAGTCCGGGGAACTTGTTGCGCTAATTATAATATCATAATCCTGCAAGTACTCTCTGAAATACTGGAATGGAAGAATCTTTGCATGAATTTCATCAGCAAGTTTTTCTGCTTTGGATAAAGTTCTGTTTGTTACAGCAAGATTTTTGATTCCTTTATCGCGTAAATGTTTAGCTGCTAATTCACCAGTTTCACCCGTTCCAATTACAAGAGCTGATTTTTTATTCAGATGCGAAAAAATCTTTTCTATTAATTGAACGGCAGCATAACTAACGGTTATTGCGCCATCGCTTATTTCAGTTTCTGTCTTAGCGCGTTTGCCAACGTGTATTGCCGAATCAAAAATCCTTCTTAATAAAAATCCAGCAAAGTCAAAATCTTCAGAAAGCTGGAAAGATTCTTTTACTTGCCCAAGAATTTGATTATCACCTACCAAAAGAGAATCAATACCGCCAGCGACTTTAAATAAATGATTTACTGCACCGCACGAAAAAAAATTCTGGAAATTTTCTTGTGTTAAGGAACCAACGGGTTTCCGTTCAATTAGAAATTTCTGTAAATCTTTAAAGTTTGTTTGTGGATTAATCGGAAGTCCGTAAACTTCCGTTCTGTTACAGGTAGAAATAATAAATCCTTCGTTAAAAAGATTTCCCTTTAATTCTTTTAGAAATTCCTTTATCTCTTCCACGTTAAGATGAAGAGCTTCTCTTAATTCAACTGGTGCTGTGCGATGATTTATGCTTACTGCTAATAAATTCATAATAATTTTGTAATGTAGATTACTAATCCATACTACTTTTTAATAAAACGAGTGAAAACTCTTTGCCAAAAAATTTGTTAAAATGGTGGAAAAAATTGCGATCAAAAATCCAACTATAGAAAAAACAATTACTTTCTTTCCTTTTAATTTACCCACAACTTTGCTCGCTATTCCTATACCGTACATTAACCAAATAAGAGCAGTGCCAACCAATTTTGGATCCAGATAAGTAAAGTTTGGGAACGCAGTTGGTAGCCAGATAATTCCAATAGTAATTGCAACCGAAAGAAGAACAAACCCAATTACCGCAGCGTAGTAACTAAGCTCCTCCATAATCTCCAAACTTGGTAACCGCTCAAAGATTAATCCAAACTTATTTAATTTTATTTTTTTATAAAGGATTAGATAAAGCAATCCATAAACGGCAGAAATAGTAACTCCGGAATACCCCAGAAGTGCGCTTATTACATGCAAACCAAGCAGCCTGTTGCGCAAAACTTCTTTAACTTCGGTTAAATCCTGAATAAATACAGAAGAGATAAGCTGAAAAAGAATCGAAAAAATAATTATAAATAAACCGGTTCCCCGAACATCTGTAAATAACTCGAGTATAAAATATGAGCAACTGAGAGAGAAAGCCAGAATAGTAAAAATTTCAAAAACATTTGTAATTGGCGGGTGGTTAAACTCGATTGTTCTTGTTAGTAAATAGAATGTATGAAAGATTAAAGTTGCAAAAAGGAAAATTCTTTTTGCGTTTGCTAACCGTTTTGTGCCTAATAAGAAGTCGTATAAATAAACCGAAAAGGTAGTGGCGTACAAAATTGGCAGAATAATGTTTAATATTTTTACTGTTGAGTACATATTCCCTTGCTAATTAACTTTACTAAAGTTACAGAAACAACCTTGGATTATCAATCCTAACATAGACCCACCGGTCATTTTAGTGTAGCAACAATTTATTGATTAAATAAATTCAATTTCTATTTGAAGTAGAATGGTAATTAGCTTAAATTTGTGTTAGAAAATTACTTGTCGAGAATTGACACCGAGAATTTATTTTGTGAGGAAAAAACGATGGAAGAACAGTCAAAACCAAAATTGTTAGTTGTGGAAGACGACTTTGAGAATCAAAAATTTTTACAGATTTTCTTAAAACGTAAATTCGAAGTTCATATTTGTGACTCTGAAGAAACATTTTACGCGAAATTGAATAATGAAAAGTTTGATATTATTTTAATGGATATTTCCCTCCGTGGAAAAAAAGATGGCTTACAGCTTACACGCGAATTAAGGAAGCTTCCTGATTATAAAAACCTGCCTATCGTTGGACTTTCTGCTCATGCATTTCAAAAAGATAAAGATAATGCTTACAATGCCGGGGTTGATGTTTTTCTAACCAAACCAGTTCAGAATGATGTGCTGATGGAAAGTTTGGTGAAAACACTTGAAGAAAAATCGGATGTACATTAAATCTATTTTACAGGATTTTTCCAATAAAAATTTACTTTCTAATTACAAATAAACTTAATATTAATTAGCAAATTACTTTTCATATGCTGTTTACAAAAGAAAACTATATTGGACTTCTTTTTGGACAGTCGTGTTTTTACAAATCTTTAAGAATCTCCTTAAACTTGTTTTCAATTAATTAAGAATGATAAATTTTATACATAAATGTAACAATTCAGCCTTTCTTGTCGTCTAAAGTTTTGAAAGTTAAAAAAAACATGGAAATTATTGTTGGTATTATGTTTGCCTATTTCATAGCTGACTTTTAACAAACAGGAGAAAAAATGTACAAATATTTACTTGCCGTTTTATTCTTAATAACTCTTTGCTTTACTAAAACCGGTTTTGCGCAGGAAGAAGACTCCACCAATACGGAAGAAACATGGGATAACGATGATTGGAATTTTGAAAGTGATAGTAAAGATTCAGAATGGATGGATTTTGAATTCCACGGACGCCCAACAATAGAAGCATCTTATGGATTATCAAATGTAGAAATTAAATCATTAAGCAGCGATTTTATTAAGCCGGGAGCCGTTGATGTTAGATTGGGGTACAGCACGATGAAAGAATATGATGGCTATATAATCAAATACCGGCATAGATTTCTATCATTAGCAAACTTCACAAAAGATTTGTCCAATTCTTCTATCGACGGAAAAAAATTAGACGGAAACGTCTGGAGGATTGGAGTTGGATGGCTTGAAGGTTATGGTTATCAATTTGGAAGAAGCGCAATAATCCCTTACACTACAAATTCATTTGTTTGGTCCAGACTGAAGTTAAATGATTTAGATCGTTGGCAAGGAGTAGAATGTCTAAATATTCATAAGGATCTAGCATATTTAAAATATTTCAATGACACTTTCCGTTTTGGTACATCTACAGAAGCTGGGATAAGATTTCAACCTATTCCTTTAGTCTCAATTAATGCTGGATATGAAAGAACACTTGTATTTCCACGCCACTTATTCTGGAAGCACCTTGGAAGTATGATAATTGAATGGGCTGGGCTTGGTGCAACAGATTTATTTGTTCGAGAAATTATGGAAGAAACTCCTGCTGCCGGACCAATTATTAATTTGTTGTTAAAGAGTGGTGTTAGCTACGGCATTTACCAGTTAAGAAGAGAAAAAATGAACTGGCCCTTTGACAGCGCTGAACCTTTGACTCTTGACACCTGGAGATTTGGCGTGACTTTTACATTCTAAAAAATTTCCTTAACATAATCCTATCCCCAAACAGGTCCCGCTTTATGGCGGGATTTGTTTTAATCACCAGAACCGAACAAAAAAATACCAAATTACAAATCCTAAAGTTCAAATAAAATCCAATTTTCAAAAAGAAAAATTAAAACTACCGCTTATACAAATCTCAAATCTTCGTTTGGTGTTTTGCATTTGCTGTTTGGTATTTATTGTCCCTTACTGGGATTGGCGGGCAAAAACCCTCGCCTTTAGGCGAAGACTTTAGTAAATTCGCTCAATGGAAAATTACAGAAAGTCATCACATACAGTATACGATATAAAATATCATCTAGTTTGGATAACCAA